>CAZADJ010000005.1:0-33589 GCA_964483845.1 uncultured Actinomycetota bacterium
CGGCCGCATCCGAACGGTGGCTCGAACAGATCCACGTCGCCCACCTGCTGCACGTTCCCTTCGAGAACATCGACCTGCACACCGACCAGCCCATCCGCCTGGAGGTCCCCGCCCTGCTCGAAAAGCTGATCCACCGTCGACGAGATGGGTACTGCTACGAACTCAACGGACTGTTCGCCTCCCTCCTCGAGGCCATGGGCATCGACGTATCCATGGTGTCCAGCCGGGTGTGGATGCCCGACGGCGAGCTGTCGGCACCGTTCGACCACCTCACGCTGATCGTTGACCTCCACGACAACTGAACCGCGCCGGGTTCATCGAAGCCTCCGACACTCCCAGCGCGGTTCATTACCTCCCCCGAACCGGCTCGGACGCTACCGACTCTCGCCTGTGGCCAGCCTCGACTACGACCGCTTCACCGCACTCGTCCACCACGCGAACAAGCACTCCGACGACGCCGTCGAGGTACTCACCGCCGCCCTCGAACTCGTCCGCGGGCGCCCCTTCTCCGAGACCCGCATCGACTACTGGTGGACCTCCTACCGCGTCCAAGCCGTCGAACACGCCGAAGCCGCCCACAAGCTCGTACAGCTCCACCTCGAGCGACGCGAGCCAGACAGGGTCATCTGGGCCACCAGCAGAGAGCTCGAAGCCGAGCCTTACTTCGAAGCTCTCTACCGTGACTGACCTCATGCTCGCCGCCGCCATGATCAACAGCATCACCGACGTCCACGCGGCCATGATCAGGCTCCGCCGACTCGTCGGCGTTGACGCTGCATCCAACGACGGCGACGACCGGCTCAGCCCCGAAACGGTCAAGCTCTACGAGGAACCCACCAGCCGCAAGCCACTCCGAGCAACGAGCAGCCACACGGCCACCCGTACGGCCACGAACGCGCGGTGCGACGCGACGTCACTCCTGGACGATCTGCGATGGCTGGGATTCCGCGCCAACCAGACATGGTTTAGTAACCGCGTCGCCCTCTGGTCATGTCCGACCCGCGGAACTGATGGATGGCCTGGCGCCGTAGCTGGTGCTCCCGTTGGACGGATATCCAGACCGCGTGGGCACCGCTTCACGCGGAGGAGTTCGCCTGGGCGCGGAGCTGCTCGCGGACCTCGCGCTTGAGCACCTTGCCGGTCGCCCCGCGCGGTAGCTCGTCGACGAACTCGACGCGCTTGGGGACCTCGTACGACGCGAGATCCGCTCGGCAGTGGCCAATCAGCTCGTCGGCCTCCACCGCCTCCGTCGGGACCACGACCGCGCAGACGATCTCGCCCCACCGGTCGTCAGGGATCCCGACCACGCAGACCTCCCGCACTGCTGGGTGCTCCGCGAGCACGTTCTCGACCGCGATCGGGTACACGTTGTAGCCGCCCGTGACGATCACGAAGCTCTTGCGGTCGACGATGTAGAGGTAGCCGCGCTCGTCCATGCGGCCGAGGTCGCCCATGTACAGCCAGCCGTCGCGCAGGACGTCCGCGGTCTCCCCCGGCAGGTTGAGGTAACCCTCCATGAGCATGTCGCCGCGCATGGCGACGTTGCCGATCTCCCCGCAGGGCAGCTCGTTGCCCTCCTCGTCGAGGATCGCCACCTCGACGTGGAGCATAGGCCGACCGACCGACGTGAGGATCTCGGGGTCCTCCTCGAGCGCGTGGACGTGGTCGTGGTGGTGGAGCAGGGTGGTCCAGCCCCCGGTCGCCTCAGTCGAGCCGTACCACTGCTGGAGCTGGCAGCCGAACTCCTCGAGGGCGCGTCGGATGAGCGCGGGTGTCGCCGGCGCAGCCCCGTACATGAGCAGTCGCAGACTCTCTAGCCGCTTCCGGTCGAAGTGCGGCGAGTCGAGGATGTCGAGGATCATCGTGGGCACGAGGAGGGTGGCGGTGACCTCCTCCTCGGCGATGAGCTCGAGGGCGCGCTCAGCGGAGAAGCGTCCGATGAGCACGACCTTCGCACCGTTGAACACGTTGCCGGTCGCACACAGGATGTTCGTCCCCGCCGCCGGAAGGCAGTGGAGGTACACGTCGTCGGTGAGGTAACCGGCCTGGAACCACGTGTTCACGCACGCGGAGACCACCGCCCCTTGGTTCGCGACGACGCCCTTCGGCATTCCCGTCGAGCCCGAGGTGTAGCTGATGGCGACCCGGTCCGAGGGGTCGATCGCCGGCCAGTCCGCGCGCTCAAGAGGCTCGTGCTCGACGAGGAGCTCCTCGTAGTCGAGGTCGAAGTCGTGGTCGCCGAAGCCGATCACGTGGCTGAGGTCCTCCGGCAGTTCGCTCAGATCGCGGAAGGACTCCTCGCAGTCCCCGCCCTGGACGATGAGGACCTTCACGTGCGCATCCCGGAGGATGTGAGCGGCCGCCTGAGGAGAGAGCCGGGGGTTGATGGCCGTCCGGACCGCCCCGATCGTGCAGGTCGCGAACCACGTCTCGATCATCTCGTGCGTGTCCACGGACATCGAGGCGACGACGTCGCCCTTGCCGACACCGACATGGCGCAGGACGCTCGCGAGCTGCCACGCCCGCTCCGTCACATCTCCCCAGGTCAGCCTCGCCGTCGCGGAGACGTACGCCTCACGCTCCGACCACGCGATGGCGTTCTGGCTGAGGTAGTCCCGGAGAAGCCACACTGGATCTGCCCTCCGCGCAGCCCTTCGACACCTCGACCCTACTCCTCGCGCCAGCGGTACGCGGACGGGTCGAGCAGCTTGTCCAGCCTGCCTTCCGGGAGCCAGATGATCGTCTCGAGCTCGAGAGCGTCGAGGAAGCGCACCCGCCCGGTGCGGAGGTCCTCGAGCCGGAGCCGCGGCCCGTTGCCCTCGTGGTCCGTCCGGCAGTGGACCTCGGCGAACTCGCTGCTGACCACATCGTCCATGTCGGTCCTCGTGTCCGCGACGTCGGCTTACAGGATGAAGGACAGGGTGGGCAGGACCCGGTGGTTGTCCACCAGGGCGACCTTCTTGTAGGACATCCGGATGTCGTCGCCGTCCCTACGCAGACGGTACGTGGTCCGCCCCGCGGTGAACACGTTGCCCGCCTCCCGCGACTCCATGAGCATGAAGTTGGCCTGCACCTCGGTGTCGGGACCTCGCGACCCCACCACTTCGATGTTGGAGATGACACGTCGGACCCTCGAGCGGGGGGTCTGTGTCGGACGCCGACCGGTCTTCAGCTGCTCCATCCGGGTGGAGATGCGGCGACGGTTATCGTAGATGACAGACACCTGCCGGTCCGGGTCGATGTCGTCGCCGCCGGCGGGCACCCAGTACACCGCGTCCTCGGTCCACAGGGCTTCCCAGCCGTCGTAGTCGTGCTCGTCGGCGAGGCGGGCCTCGAGGTAGAGGAACTCCTCGATCTCGCGCAGCTCCAAGTCCGTCTCTTCCCCGGTCGCCCTGTTCACCGCACCATCAACCCGCGGCCATCAGTTCGCGGTACCGCTCCCAGAAGGCGCGCATCCCGGTCTCGTCGGTCACCCTCCCGACCTGGAACCCGTGCTCGTCCACCTTCTCCCGGTGCAGGCCCCGGCCGATCTGCACCCACTCGGGACGCAGGGCGGCCATCCCGCGCTGGCTGCGGTCGTGCATCTCCACGTCGTCCGCGAGGAACATCCCGGCCGGCCCGACCGAACCGACCGTCTGGTGCAGGATGCGGCGGTTGACGTCCGGAGCGCCTCGGAACTGGACAGGCGTGACGTGCTGGACGGTGAGGTCGGGCGTGATCGGCTGGAAGATCGAGAGGTGGATCTCGCCGATGAAGACGTTCGGGAAGAGCCCGAGGGTCGGAGGCCCGTCCGTGAGCATCTGGTCGGCTCTCTCGCCGTGCGTCTCACGCATCCTCCTCACGTAGTCCGGCACCTTGGATTCGTCCGCACCGAGCCAGAGCAGCGGCTGACCGATCCGACGGTAGGTGGGACGCATGTCCTTGTCGCTGTGCCCGCCACCGAGGTCGCGGGTGAGGACCTCCGACCTGTCGGAGTAGAGGTCCCCAACCGGGCTATCGGTCACCTTGAGCACGGACTCGTGGACGAAGAGCGGGTGGTAGCCGTCGATGTCGTTCTCGTAGAGGAGCTTCCAGTTGCCCCGCGCACGGTGCCGCAACCAGCCCGCGCTGAGAGCGAGCTCTCCCTCCGGGGAGAGGTCGGCGAGCCGGTCGAGCTCCGGCGCCGCCGCCCCGAGTTGGTCCTTCAGGGTCTCGCTCGGCTCCTCCGGCGAGAGGTTCCCGAAGACGAAACCCCGGTACGTACCGACGTGAGCGTCGGCGAGGCCGAGCTCGCGGACGTCCTCGTCGCCCTCGTAGCCGCTCCGGAACGGGTACCCGAGCAGCTCACCGGTGTTGCGGAACGTCCACCCGTGGTACCCGCATCGGAACGAGCTGGAGTTGCCGCGCTGGTCCTCGCAGACGATGTTCGCCCGGTGGGGACAGCGGTTGAGCAGGAGACGGACCTCCCCGTCGCGGTCACGGACCATGATGAGGTCCTGCGGCCCGATGGCCTTCCGCACGTAGTCGTTCGGCTCGGGGACCTCGCTCTCGTGCCCGACCAGGATCCAGCTCCGGTACCAGATCCGTTCCAGCTCCTCGGAGAACACCTCCGGGTCCATGTACAGGGAGCTGTGGACCTGCTTCTGCTGGATGAGGTCGTCCAGGACTACCGCCAACGCTCCGCCTTCCTCATGTGGTCATGGCCCACAGAAACGCTCGAGCGCGTTGGGCACCTGCCCGCGAACGTCTCGGCACACCTCTCGGTATCGAAGTTGATGTTCTGCGCAGGGATCCGATCACTCCGACACGACCACCGATCGAGCATCGACTGATCCTCACGGGCGCGCATCTCCACCGGTGGCGGCGGTGGGGCTGGAGCCTGCGCGACCCGATGGTACCAATCGCCCGGCCACCGCCACCGGCCGGTCGTGGCCGAGGTCGGGCGGTCAGGAGATCCTCACGCGTCCGACGTGACGCGTCGATCAGCGAAGACGAGCAGGACCTCCTCGGCGAGACGGCGTACCTGCGCTTCCTGCTCCTCGGCGGCGAACCTGCAGATGAAGTGCGTGACCCCGGCCTGCGCGAACCGCTCGATCCACGCGACGATGTCCACCGATGTCCCTGCCGGCCCCCAGTCGCCGAGGTCCACCTTCGGACCGAACTCCGGGTAGTACGCGGCGATGTAGCGCTCGAAGGCGGCACGCGCCTCCGAAGCCGACTCTCCGATGTGCATCGTCACCTGGTAGGCAACTTCGAAACCGGCGAGATCCCGGCCTGCCTCCTCGGCCACGGAGCGGACGAGCGCGAGCTGCTCGGCGAGCTCCTCGGGATGGCGCGCACGACAGCACGTCAGCCAGCCGTCACCGAGCCGCACGATCCGCCGGGCCGCCCGCGCGACCCGCTTCCTCGTCTCAGCTCGGTCCGTTCGCGTCGCGATCCGCGGGTTGGACACCACCCAGATCGGCGGCGGGGTCCGGACCGGCCGGAAGGGCTCGACCTCGGTTCCCGAGGCGAACGAGACCTCTTCGTAGCTGAAGTGCTCGCCGCGGAACGTCACCGAGCCCTCGGTCCACAGCGTGCGCAGCACCTCCAGCGCCTCCTCAAGACGCGACGTGCGCCTGCGGAAGTCGAGCCCGAGCGCCTCGAACTCCCGTCGCACCCCCTCCTCGGCGTTGCCGGCGCACGCACCCATCACCATCCGGCCGCCCGACAGCACGTCCAGGGTCGTCCATCCGAGGGCGAGGTACAGCGGGTCGCGCGCCGACACAACCAGGCACGCGGTTCCCAGCAGCACCCGCGACGTCCTCTGCGAGAGGGCCGCGAGCAGCGCCACCGGGTCGTACCGCGGCTTGGAGAGGAGGCTGTCGCCGACCCACACCGAGTCGAAGCCGAGCGCCTCGACGGTCTCTCCGAGGGCGAGCACGTCACCCACCGTGTAGGAGGGCACCAGCAGCGGCTCGCGGTTGTTGAGGTTCACCCCGAAGCGGATCGCGTGCGCCATGGCTCACCCCTGGTCGGTGTCATCACCCTTGGAGACCGTGACCGCTCGACGCCAGCTCACCTGCCCGCCAAAGGCTCCGCGGGCACCCCTGCAACCGTCGTGCCGGGCGGAACGTCGCGCACCACCACGGCACCGGCCCCGACCGTGGAGCCACGCCCGACACGGCGGTCCTGGATGACGACGGAGCCGGCACCGAGCGTCACGCCGTCCTCCAGTACGACGTTGCGGGACACGTTCGCGCCCGGCCGCACGGTCACGTAGTCTCCGAGGACCGCGTCGTGGGACACCGTGGCGTTGTGGTCCACGCGCACGTGACGACCGGTCCGGATGTGGCTCGTGAGCCTGGCCCCCGCCATCAACACGGTTCCCGGCCCGAGCACGACATCCGCCTCCACGCTGGCCTGGGGGTGGACCAACGTGGCGGGCTCCGGTCGGGCCGCGTGGTCGACCTCGGCTCGCATCTCCGGGTGCCCGACACCGACCACATACGTGGCCCCGGTGTCGTTCAGCTCACCGATCGGCCCGATGATCCTCGCGCCGGGGCGATCGAACAGGTCCGGGGCATCGTCGTCGAGGAACCCGAGGAAGTCGAACGTGTCCGGACGTTGACGGTTCACCGCCTCGATGACATCCAGGCAGTCCCGACCGTCCCCGCCCGCTCCGACGACGACGATAGGTGTAGCCCTAGTCATACGTTCCCCCTCATCCGCCCTCCGTCGGCGGCTCCCTGACGAGCACAGCCGGACCGAGCTCCTCGTCGTGTGGCGGTCCCCCGCATCCACAGACCGATCGGACCACCTCGGCCCGGAGAGATCGTCAACCCGAGCGGGCTGTCCACCCAGCGAAGCCGTAGCTCATCGTCCTGACCCTCCACCGTCGCTCCCAACAACCTCCACAGCCGCGCGGCACGATCCAGATCCGGATGGGAGAGCGCGGCCCCCACCAGCCGCGCCGCCGCCGAGCTGGGCGCTTCACCGGCCGATGCCCCCTCCCCGGCTCCGGACGCTCCGGTCGCGCTGTGGGCGATCTGCACGACGAGACCACCGATCTGGCTCGGGCGCAGGAAGGCCTCCTGCCACGTCTCGTCGTCGAGGTCGATATCGACCACGTCCAGCCGCCCTCCACGCAACGCGTCGACCGTATCCGGGAGATCGGGGACCGTGAGGGTGACGTGGTGGATCTGTGCATCCCACCCTGTCCCTGGGCGGACAGCCGTCGTCACCTGCTCGGATCCCTCACGCGCCTGCAACCTCCACGCCCAGGAGCTTCATGGCGTTCCGGCCCAGCATGTTCGCGACGTCCGCTCCGCTGATGCGCTGACCGTATCGCTGCGCCGCCCCCTCCAGACCCCGGAACACCGTGACCCAGTCCGACAGCGCCATGACGGACGCCATCGCCGGGTGATCGCTCGCGAAGAGGATCCGTTCACTGCCGATCGACCCCACCATGGTCGCGACCGCTCGCATGAACTCTTCAGGGGCACGTCGGTAGGTGAGCTGCCACCCGGACAGTTCGAGGTGGACGTTCGGCTTCCAGAAGGCGATCTGCAGCGCCTCGCGCCACCAGCACTCCTGTCCCGCGTGCAGCATGACGATGTCCGTTCCGGGGAACTGAGCCGCCACCGCGTCCAGATGGACCGGCTGACCGCCGGCGCTAAGCAGGGGGCTCGCGATCGGCCCCGTGTGGACCGCCACGGGCACACCTCGCTCCCCAGCCATCTCGAAGAGGGGGAGGCACTCCGGATCGCTGGGGGAGAAGCCTGACCCCGGGTGGAGCTTCAGACCACGGACGTCCCACTCGTCGAGACCCAGCCGGAAGAGCTCGGCCGCCTCGGGCCGGCGCGGGTCGACACCGAGGAACGAGACGAGCCGATCGGGGAAGCGAGAGGCGAGTCGCGCGTGCCGCTGGTTCTCCTCCTGGACGCTGAGCGATCCCTCGCCAAGCAGCAGCCCGTAGTCGCCCAGGAAGATCACCGAGAGGTCCACGCCCGCCTCGTCCATCTCCGCGAGGATCTCATCGCCGCGCTTCTCGTGATCGGACAGGTCCTGCCCCGCAGAAGGGTCCGTGGTCGCGGGGTGGGTCGGCGACGAGATGCCCATCTCACGCATGCTCGGGTACCGCTCGAACGCGGACCAGACGTGGCGGTGGAAGTCGATGATCATCCAGGAGGTTCCTCGTCGGCCCGATCGGGAACGTGGAGCGTCCCTCGAAGATAGCCGAGCATGGCCCTGCGCATCTCACCCCGGGGTGAACCGGCGGTGTCGCGGGCACGGGTCGTGCGGATCGCTGCTCGCCGCGACGATCCGGTCCGGGGAGAGCGGAGTGGGTCCGAGCATCATCACGTCTCGTTGACGCCGGTGATCCGCGTGTGGTACTCACCTCGAGAGCGAGAGCCCTGGGAGAGGACCATGCGCTGCGAGCGCGACGCCGGCTCCGCCCCCCACGGGGCGGGATGAGCGCGCCGCTCCGCGGTCTCAGCGTCGGCGACGTGATCCGCCGGGGCCCTCGGTGAGCGACGCACCGCGACGCGATCTCTCGCCGCTGCTGCGTCCGTCGTCGGTCGCCGTCTACGGGGCATCCCGCGACCCGGCGAAGCTCGGCCACACGCTCCTGCGCAACGTGATCGAGGATGGCTTCTCTGGTGAGGTCATCGCGGTGAACCCCCGCGGGGGGGAGATCCTGGGCTGCGCGACGGTGCCGCGCCTCGAGCGGGCCGTGGATCTCGCCCTCGTCTCGGTCCCCGCCGCGGTGGTCCCCGACGCCGTAGCCGACGCGGCGGCCGCCGGCTGCCGCGTCGCGGTGGTGCTCTCGTCAGGGTTCGGAGAGACCGGAACGGAGGGCGAGCGGGTCGAGACACGGCTCACGGCCGTCGCCGCCGAGGCAGGCATGGCGCTCGTCGGGCCGAACTGCATGGGGGTGCTGTCGCGCCTCGAGGATGGCTGGCTGAACGGCACGTACTTCTGGGATCTCCCCCTACAAGAGGGACACGTCAGCTTCGTCTCCCAGAGCGGCGCGGTCGGCGGGATGTTCTTCTCCGAGGCCCGTCGACGCGGTCTCGGTCTCGCCCGCTTCGTAAGCGTCGGCAACGCCGCCGACGTCGGCGCGACGGACGTCCTCGAGGCGCTCGCCGACGACCCCGAGACCAGCGTGATCGGCATGTTCCTCGAGGCGATCGACGACGGCCGCCGGTTCGTCGATGTCGCCAGCAGCGCAGCCGCCCCGATCGTGGTGCTCAAGGCGGGCAAGGCGGCCGCCGGGGCCCGGGCGGCGGCCAGCCACACGGGCTCGCTCGCCGGCACCCACGGTGCGGCGCGCGCCGGCTTCGTCCGTGCCGGGGTGATCGAGGCGGCCGACAGCGACGAGCTCTTCGATGTGCTCGCGGTGGCTGCCGCGACGTCACCGGCGCGGGGATCCCGGATCGCGATCGTCACCGTCTCCGGCGGGCCCTCCGTCCTCGCGGCCGACGCGGCGGAGACGGCGGGGCTCAGCCTCCCGGTGCCGAGCGACGACACCACCGCCACGCTCCAGACGCTCACGCCGTTCGCGGCGATCGGGAACCCGTTCGACCTCACGCCGCAGTGCCCCCCGGAGACCTTCGCGCCGGCGCTCGCCGCGGTCTTCTCGGACCCCGCGTTCGACGGGGTGGTGGCGATCAACTGCGGGCTCGACGTGGAGTCGTTCGGCACCGGCCTGGCAGCGGCAGCAGAGTCGTCGGGCAAACCGACGGTCGCCTTCACGCTCGACGTCCCGGAGGTGGACGCCGCGCTCGACGCCGCCGGCATCCCCCGGCTCCCCTCCCCGGAGCGCGCCGTACGCGCGTACGCGGCGGAGCTGGACCGGTGAGTGCCGGGGGCGACGGGGACACCGCTCAGCTGTCCGAGTGGGAGAGCAAGGAGATGCTCGGGCCCGACCTCCCCCGCCCGCGCGAGGCGCGCTTCCGCGCTGCGGCGGACGCGGCCACGTTCGTCGCCCGGCTCGGTTGCCCCGTCGTCGCCAAGGCCTCCGGCGTCGCCCACAAGAGCGAGCGGCACCTCGTGCGCACCGGACTCGACGCCGAGGGCCTGGCGGCCTGCTTCGCCGAGCTCGCCGAGGCGGGCGACGGCACCGTGCTCGTCGCTGAGCAGGTCACCGCCGACTACGAGCTGATGGTCGGCGGCCTCCGCGACCCCGGCTTCGGCCCGGTGGTGATGGTCGGCTTCGGCGGGATCCTCGCGGAGGTCCTCGACGACGTCGTCTTCGTGCTCGCCCCACCGGAGCCCGGCGAGCTCCGCCGGGCGCTGCGCCGCCTCCGTGGGCACCGACTGGTGCTCGAGGGCTACCGGGGGATCGCCGCGGCCGACCCGGATGACCTCGAGGGCATCGTCGCGGCGGTCTCCGACCTGCTCGTCGCCGACGAGGACACCGTCGAGGTGGACTGCAACCCGGTCGCGGTGGCCGACGGCCGGGCGCTCGTGCTCGACGCGCTCGTGATACGGCTGGACCGGGGTGATCGGGGGCCGTCGGAGCCCGTGGGTCCGACCACTCTACGATGAGCATCGCCACCATCGGGGTGCCGAACGGCGAGCGCGGCGACGAGCCGGTGGCTGAGGGAGCGGGCCGACGATGACGGGAGCGGGCTGAGATGGCGAGGATCGGGTTCGACGTCGGTGGCACCTTCACCGATTTCGTGCTCCAAGCCGACGACGGGCGCCTCCACACCGCGAAGCTGCTCACCACCTACCCGGACCCGTCCGATGCCTGCCTCGCCGGGCTCGACGACATCGTCGCGCGTGCCGACGTCGGCTGGTCGGACGTCGAGCAGGCGGTGCACGGCACCACCCTCGGCTCGAACCTCGTCATCGAGCGCAAGGGCGGTGGCACCGCGCTCGTCACCACCCGGGGCTTC
Source organism: uncultured Actinomycetota bacterium (assembly GCA_964483845.1). Lineage (GTDB taxonomy): Bacteria > Actinomycetota > Nitriliruptoria > Nitriliruptorales > JAHWKO01 > CAZADJ01. The sequence goes on from CAZADJ010000005.1 coordinate 10,866, forward strand.
CGCGACGTCCTGCTCATCGGGCGCGAGAAACGCTACCAGGTCTACGATCTCCAGATCGATAAGCCGGATCCGCTCGTCGACCGGGCCGGGGTCCACGAGCTCACCGAGCGGATCCTCGCCGACGGGACCGTCCGTACCCCTCTCGACGAGGACGAGACCCGCGACCTCCTCCGCCGGCTGCGTGACGAGGACGTCTCGAGCCTCGCGGTCTGCTTCCTGCACAGCTACCTCAACGACGCCCACGAGCGGCGCTTCGCGGCGATCGCCGCGGAGGAGGCGCCGGACGTGGTCCTGTCGCTCTCGAGCGAGGTCTCGGCCCAGTTCCGCGAGTACGAGCGCACGTCGACGACGGTCGTGAACGCCTACCTCATCCGGGCGGTGCGCGACTACCTGCGCCGCATGAGCGAGGAGCTGAACGACCGCGGCTACAAGAGTCCCCTCTTCATCATGCAGTCCGGCGGCGGGATCGCCACCGCCGAGACCATGGCGGACCATCCGGTGCGGATGATCGAGTCCGGCCCGGCGGCGGGCGCGCTCGTCGCCGCCCGGTTCGGCGAGCTCACCGGGGATCGCGACCTCGTCGCCTTCGACATGGGGGGGACGACCGCGAAGCTCTCGCTCGTCCGCGACGGACAGCCGTCGACGGTCGAGTCGTTCGAGCTCCACCGTGTCGACCTCGTCCCCGGCAGCGGCATCCCGATGAGCATGGAGGCGCTCGACCTCGTGGAGATCGGCGCGGGGGGCGGCAGCATCGCCCGGGCGGAGATGGGCACGATCCGGGTCGGGCCGGAGAGCGCCGGCTCGTCGCCCGGGCCGGTCTGTTACGGACGTGGCGGGACGGAGGTGACGGTGACCGACGCGAACCTCGTCCTCGGCTACCTCGACCCCGGGACCTTCGCCGGCGGGACGATGGCGCTGGACGGGGACGCTGCGCGCGCCGCCGTCGAGCGGGACATCGCGAAGCCGCTCGGGATGAGCGTCGAGGAGGCCGCCTGGGGGATCCACCGAATCGTGAACCTGAACATGGAGCTCGCCACCCGGGTCGTCTCCATCGAGCGCGGTCACGACCCGCGCGCGCTCGCCCTCGTCGCGACCGGTGGGGCCGGACCAGCGCACGGCGTCCGGCTGGCCGCCGCCCTCGGGATGCCGCGGGTCGTGCTCCCCGCCGCGGCGGGGGTCGCCTCGGCGATCGGCCTGCTCGCCGCGGATGCCCGCTTCGCCGTGGCGCGCACCGCGATCGTCCGCCTCGGCGCCGCCGACCCCGAGGAGATCGACCGCCTCTTCCGGGAGATGGAGGAGGAGACGACCACGGTGGTCGAGGAGGCGACCGGGGCCGCGCCGACGCGGATCGTCCGCGAGGCGGAGGTCCGCTACGTCGGGCAGGGCTACACGGTCACCACCTCCGTCCCCGACGGGCGGGTGGACGCCGACGCGGTGAGGGAGCTGCGTCGCCGGTTCGACGCCGCGTACGAGCAGCGGTACGGCTACGCGAACCCCGACCAGGAGACCGAGGCCGCCACCTGGAAGCTCACCGCCTACGGCGCCGTGCCCACGGTGCTGCTGCCCGAACTGACCGCGACGTCCCCGCTCGAAGACGCCCGCGTCGCCCACCGCCCGGCCTGGTTCCCCGAGACGTCCGGCTACGCGGAGACGCCGGTCTACCGCCGCGAGCGCCTCGCGCCTGAGGCGCGGATCGAGGGGCCCGCGATCATCGTGGAGCGGGAGTCCACGACGGTCCTGCCCCCGGGCCAGACCGGGGCCGTCGACCGCTACGGCAACCTCATCGTGGAGCTCGAGGCATGAGTGGGCGTGTCGATCCGATCACCCTCGGCGTCGTCTGGGGGGCGCTGCAGTCGGTCACCGTCGAGATCGGGACGGCCGTCCAGCACACCGCCTACTCCGACCAGGCCCGGGAAGGCCAGGACTTCTCCGTCGCGGTGTTCGACCGGGAGGGCCGGATGAGCGCGCAGGGCCCCTACAGCCCGGGGCACATGGGGGCGATGAACTTCGTCGTCCGCAACGTCCTCGACGCCTTCCCGGCCGGGGAGCTCCGCCCTGGCGACGTCGTCCTGCTCAACGACCCCGCGCTCGGCTCCGGCCACCTCCCGGACTTCTTCATGACCCAGCCGGTCTACGCCGGCGAGGAGCTCGTAGGCTTCGCGGTGAACATCGTGCACCACACCGACGTGGGCGGCTCACGCCCGGGCAGCCAGGCGGTGGAGGGGATCTTCGACTACCACCAGGAGGGGCTGCTCATCCCGCCGGTGAAGATCGTCGACGAGGGCCGGGACGTCGACGCGGTGCTCGCGATCATCCGGGGCAACACCCGCACCCCCGACAAGGTCATGGGTGATCTGCGGGCGCAGCGCCACGCCCTCCGGGTCGGCGAAGAGCGGCTCGCGGAGCTCTACGCGCGCTACGAGGTCGAGACCGTCGACGCTTGCATCGAGGAGATCCTCGACCAGACCGAGGAGCGGATGCGCGGACCGATACGCGACATCCCGGACGGAACCTACGCCTTCGAGGACTTCCTCGACGACCACGGCCCCGGCACGGACACGCTGCGGCTCCACGTGGCGGTGACGGTCGACGGCGACGACGTGGTCGTCGACTTCGACGGGACGAGCCCGCAGACCGAGTCCGGCCTGAACGCCTACTTCAACTACACCTGCTCGTACACGTACGCCGCGCTGAAGTGCCTCACCGACCCCTTCGGGCCGATGAACGCGGGCGCGCTGCGGCCGCTCACGATCACCGCACCGGAGGGGACCGTGCTGAACCCGCGGCGACCCGCCGGTGGCGGGCCCCGGGCGATCATGTGCGGGCGGATCTTCGAGGTGATCATCGGGGCGCTCGCCCAGGCGCTCCCGGAGGAGGCCGCCGCCGCGAGCGCGAACATGGCGAACCCGACCTGGGGCGGCTACGACCCGGCCAGCGGCCGGCGCTTCGTCACCTACGAACTCGTGCTCGGCGGCACCGGCGCCCGGGCGGAGAAGGACGGCTGCGAGGGGATGTCGTGGCCGTTCAACGCGGCCAACATCCCCGTGGAGGCGATGGAGGCGAGCCAGCCGCTCGTGGTCGAGCGCTTCGAGCTCGTCCCCGACACCGGCGGCGCGGGACGCTTCCGCGGGGGTTGCGCGATCCGCCGGGACATCCGCATCCTCGGGGAGAACGTGAAGCTGTCCAACCTCAGCGAACGGCAGCGGTTCGCCCCCTGGGGCCTGTTCGGGGGTCACTCCGGCAGTCCAGGTAGCACGGTGAGCAACCCCGGCACCGACGACGAGCACACCGTGCCCGGCAAGGCCTCCGTCGATCTCGAGTACGGCGACGTGATCAGCTTCCGACTGGCCGGAGGCGGCGGCTACGGCGACCCGAAGGAGCGCCGCGTCGACCTCGTCGCGCGCGACGTCCGTCTCGGCTTCGTGTCGGTCGAGGCGGCCCGCGAGGTGTACGGCGTCGCCGTCGACGCGAGCGGCGCGGTGGACGAGGAGGCGACCGCAGCGATCCGCGACGGGCACGCACCCTAGGCGCGGCTCCGGGGCTCGGTGTCAGGCGTCCTGCCAGTCGGTCGTCTCGATCAGCTCGACGATCCGCGCCATCAGCCGGGCCGCGTCCCGACCGTCGGCCGCCCGGTGATCGAAGGTGATGGAGAGGTTGCCCACCTCGCGGACCACGACCTCCCCGTCGCGCACGACCGGCCGTGGGCCGACACGGTAGAGACCGACGATCGCGACCTCCGGCAGGTTGAGCAGCGGGGTGGCGAACTCCCCAGCCAACCTCCCCGCGCTCGTGATCGTGATGGTCGAGCCCCGCATCTCCGACCGTCCGAGGCGTCCCTCCCGGGCGGCGCTGGCGAGCTCATCGATCGTGTGGACGAGGTCAGCCAGGGTCCTCTCGTCCGCATCGCGGACGACCGGCACGACGAGGCCGTCGGAGGTCTCCGTCGCGATGCCGAGGTGGATGTCCTCGTGGCGGATCACCCGCTCGTCGCGGAACCAAGCGTTGAGCTCCGGCTGCTCCTTCAGGGCGAGGACACAGGCGTGGGCGGTGGCCGCCAGCAGACCGGTCCCGGCCGCGCGGACGTCCGTGAAGTCCGCGGCGTCGACAGCGGTCACGGTCGGCACGGCGGCCGCCTCCGACAGCCGACGTGCGATGGTGCGCCGGACTCCCGTCAGTGGGGCCCCGGCCCGAGCACCCGCCGCAGCCCGCTCGGCAGGCCCCTCGGCAGCCGCCGCTCGAACGTCCTCCTCGGTGATCCGGCCGTCCGGTCCAGAGCCCGGGACCGTCCCGAGATCGACCCCGAGCTCCCGCGCGAGCCGTCGCACCGCGGGGAGGGCGAGAGCCGTAGCCGACCGAGGGGTCCCCCTCGGGGCCCCGACATGTTCGCGCGCCGCAGGTCGCTCCGCGTCCGCAGCGTCCACGTCCGCAGCCGGCTCGTCAGCGGTCTCGATCTCGACGAGCGCGGTTCCGACCGAGACGACCGTCCCCGGCTCCCCGTAGGTGGCCACCACACGGCCGGCGACCGGGGAGGGGATCTCCACGGAGGCCTTGTCGGTGAGGACCTCCACGAGCAGCGTGTCCTCGTCCACCTCGTCTCCCGGCGCGACGAGCCAGCGCACGATCTCCCCCTCGACGACGCCCTCGCCGAGGTCGGGCAGCTCGAGCCGGTACGGCATCAGTACCGCACCGTCCCGCGGACCGCGTCCACGACCCGCTCGACGCTGGGCAGGTACGCGTCCTCGATCGCGAAGAGCGGGAAGGGCACGTCGAGGCCGACGACGCGGACGACCGGTGCCTCGAGGCTGAGCAGCGCACGCTCGTTGACCACGGCGGTGACCTCCGCACCGACCCCGACGGAGCGCGGAGCCTCGTGCACCACGACGCAGCGGTGGGTCCGTGCGACCGAGGTGACGATCGCCTTGTCGTCGAGCGGGTAGAGGGAGCGCAGGTCGAGCACCTCGACGGAGATCTCGCCCTCCAGGTGGGCCGCCGCCTGTTCGCAGACGTCGATCATGGCGCCGTAGCTGACCACGGTGACGTCCTCGCCCGGCCGGGCCACCCGCAGCGTGTGGGGTGCGCGGGCCGGAGCGCTGGCCGTGAGGGGAGCCCGGACGGACCGGTACAGACCCTTCGGCTCGAGGAAGACGACCGGGTCGGGCGCACGGATCGCCCACCGGAGCAAGGCGTACGCGTCGTCGACGGTGCTGGGGCAGACGACCTTCAGGCCGGGCATGTGCGCGTAGAGCGCCTCGGGTGACTCGCTGTGCAGCTCGGGGGTGTGCGCCCCGCCTCCGACCGGCATCCTGAGCACCACGGCCGTCTCCACGGCTCCGTTCGTACGCCAGCGGTACCGGGCCACGTGGGCGACGATCTGTTCGAAAGCCGGGTAGGAGAACGCATCGAACTGCAGTTCCACCACCGGACGCAGCCCCGCCAGACACATGCCGACGGCGACCCCCACGGTCCCCGCCTCGGCGACCGGCATGTCCACGACCCGGTCCGAGCCGAACTCGTCGATCAGCCCGGCGCTCACGCGGAACACACCTCCCGAGACCCCCACGTCCTCCCCGAGGAGCATGACCCTGGCGTCCTCGGCCATCTCGTCGGCCAGGGCCCGGTTCAGAGCCTCGACGAGGGTCATGCCGTCGGATGTCACCGCAGCCAACGCGCCACCTCTTCCTCGTAGCGGTCGAGGAGCTCGGAGGGCGGTTCGGCGTAGACGTGGCGGACCATCGCCGCCGGGTCCGAGGGGGAGATGGCGTCGAGGCGTCGCGCCGCCCCCCGCATCTCGTCGCGGGCCTCGCCCTCGATCCGGTCGGCCTCCTCCTCCGTGAGCAGCCCGAGATCGATCAGCGAGGTCCTGAGCCGCTGCACCGGCTCACGCTCGCGCCACGTCTCGGCCTCGTCGGGATCCCGGTAGCGGGAGGGGTCGTCCGCGGTGGCGTGGGGGCCGACCCGGTAGCAGAACGCCTCGACCAGTGTCGGCCCATCCCCGGAGCGAGCACGCTCGGCCGCGGTGCGGACCGCCTCCGCCACCGCCGGGGCGTCGAACCCGTCCACGCGCACCCCCGGCATGCCGTACGCCACCGCCTTGTCGGCGATCCGTGGCTGGGCCGTCTGCTTCGTCAGCGGCGTGGAGATCGCCCACTGGTTGTTCGTGCACAGGAACACGACTGGGGCGCGCCGGACGCCGGCGATGTTCATCGCCTCGTGGAAGTCGCCCTCGGAGGTCGCCCCGTCGCCGAAGAAGACCACGGCGACATCGTCGTGGCCGCGCGAAGCACGTCCCCAGGCCCACCCGACTGCGTGCGGCAGGTGCGTGCCGACGGGCACGCACTGAGGTGCGCACGCGTGCTCGTGGGGGTCGAAGAAGCCCTGCGGATCCCCTCGGAAGTAGAGCCACACCTTCTCGGGGGGCAGGCCGCGCACCAGCCCGACCGCGTTCTGCCGGTACGAGGGGAACAACCAGTCGCCGTCGCGCACGGCCAGAGCCGCCGCCGCCTGGATGCCCTCCTCGCCCCAGAAGGGCGGGTACGCCCCGATCCGGCCCTGACGTTGGAGAGCGACGGCACGCTCGTCGAACGAACGGAGGCGCGCCATCTGGCGCCACAGGTCGACCGGATCGATCGCGCCGCCGCCTCCGTCCACCAGCGCCCCAGCGACCACACCCCGTCCGTCTTCCCCGGCACCCGGATCGCGCGCTTCAACCATGCGGCTCCCCGGATCCGGCCGACCCTCGTGCAGCGACCGCGGGTGCACCCCCGAGCGAACCGGGGCCCCGAGCCTCCCGTCGTGGGTCGGGACCCCCGCCTGCCTGGCTGGAGCGCGACGGCCACGTCGGGACCGGATGGGTGTGAGAGCAGGGCGCTGCGGTCATGGATGCCCCGTAATGTAGTCGCCGCACCGGCGGCAGGAGCGGGGTCGGGTCGCTCGTGCTCGCGGGCTCCCCCGCTAGGCGAGCCCCCGGTCCCGCGCCGCGTCGAGCACCGCCTCGAGGATCTTCGAGTAGCCGGTGCACCGGCAGAGGTTGCCGGCGAGCCCGTGACGCACCGCCTCCTCGTCGACCGGCTCGCCCCGGCGGAGCAGACCCTCCGCGGCGAGGACCATCCCGGGCGTGCAGTAGCCGCACTGGATCCCCCCGGCGCGAACGAAGGCGTCCTGGAGGTCGTTAAGCACGCCGGCTTGCTCGAGCCCCTCGATCGTGGTCACCGACCGGCCGTCCACCTGGACGGCGAGTTGGAGGCACGAGAGGACGGGGCGGTCGTCGACGAGCACGGTGCATGCCCCGCAGTCGCCGACCCGGCAGCCCCACTTCGTCCCGGTCAGCCCGAGCTGCTCACGGAGGAGGTCGAGCAGCAGGGTGTCGGTCGGGACGTGGACCCGGGCGGGGTCACCGTTCAGCCGGAACGCCACCGCCGCCGTGGCGTCTGTGCTGCCCCTCATCTCGCTGGGCTCCGCTCGTGGTCGGCGACGTGGTCCGCCTCGTCCATCCAGCGGCGCACCTTCCACGCGCGCATCGGGTACTCGCGTGGACGCGCGCCGGTCGCGTCGGCGACGGCGTTGGCGACCGCGGCGGGGACGGGGATGAGCCCGCCCTCACCGACCCCCTTCGCGCCGAACGGGCCCTCGGGGTCGTGCGTCTCGATGAGCTCGAGGTGCACCCGCAGCGAGGTGGGGGTGCGCGGCATGCCGTAGTCCTGGAAGGTGGGGTTCACGACCGTCCCGTCACGTACGAGGATCTCCTCGCTGAGCGCGAGCCCGAGGCCCATCACCGCTCCGCCCTCGATCTGGCCCTCGACCGCAGGGGGGTTCAGTGCTCGTCCGACGTCCTGGGCGATCCACAGGTCGGTGACGGTGACCGCGCCCGTCCCGGGATCCACCTCGACCTCGGCGACCTGCACCCCGAAGCCGTAGCTCGCGGAGATGTTGCCCCAGTGCTCCTTGTCCTGCATCTGGGTCGGCGGGTCGTAGAAGGCCTCGGTCATGATCGCGTTGCCGCTCTCACGTAGCAGCCGCCGCCGGACCACCCGGCCGAAGTCCATGCTGTGCAGCGGGTCGTCGGTGACCGACACCTCCCCGTGGGCGATCGTGAGCTCCTCCGGCAGCGCGCCGAGCAGCTCGCTACCGGTCTCGAGGATCTGCTCGCGCGCCTTCCGCGCCGCCAGCCGGGCGGCGTTGCCCGCGACGAAGGTCGTGCGGCTCGCGTGGGAGCCGACGTCCCAGGGCTTGATGTCCGTGTTCGTGTTCGTGACGCTGACCGCGTCGATGGGGACGCCGAGCTCCTCGGCGACGATCATCGCGAGCACCGTCTCCGAGCCCTGGCCGAACTCGGTCGCACCGGTGATGAGGCTGACCATCCCCGAGTCGTCCACCTTAACGATCGCCCCGCAGCCGTCCGACCGGTAGATCCGGGCGCCACCGCCGACGTGGATGTAGGCGGCAGCGCCGAGACCGCGGTGCTGATCGCGCATCCGGCCGCGGCGTTGCTTCCACCCGGAGCGCTCCGTGACGCTCCGCAGGCACTCGTGGAGCCCGCACGAGGTGATCCGCATCCCCTGCGGGGTGACGTCGCCGCTCTCGTTCGCGTTGCGCAGCCGCAGCTCCATCGGGTCCGTGCCGAGCGCGTCCGCGAGCTCCTCCATCTGCTGCTCGACCGGGAAGGTCGCCTGCGGGTTGCCGAAGCCGCGTACCGAGCCGCCGTAGGGCTTGTTCGTGTACACCACCGCGGCCCGGACCCGGCTCGCCGGCACGCGGTACATGGACGTGATCGTCTGCATCACGACGAGCATCGCGTGCGAGCCCCAGGCGTTGTACGCGCCGTTGTCGGAGACGATGTCCGCGTCGCGGAACAGCAGCTCACCGTCGGCGGCCGCTCCGGTCCGCATGCGGAAGTGGATCGGCTGGTGCGTGCGCGTCGCGGCGAACTCGTCGGCGCGGCTGAACGCGATCCGCACCGGCCGCCCGGTGCGTCGCGCGAGCATCGCGGCGATGAAGTCGTGCGGGTCGATGTCGATCTTGCCGCCGAAGCTGCCCCCGATCTGCGGCTGGACCACGGTGATGGTGCGCCAGTCGAGCTCGAGGCAGTCCGCGAGCTCCTTGCGGTACATGAACACCATCTGGACCGGGCTCCACATCCGCAGCCGGCCCCGGCCGTCGAAACTCGCGGTGACCACGTGGGTCTCCATCGCCGCCGGGGCGGCCAGCGGGCTCGCGTAGGTACCCTCCACGACGACGTCGGCCCGGCGCTCCGCGTCCTCGAGGTCGCCGAAGTCACCGTCCCAGCGCATCGAGACGTTGCCCTCGATGTCGTCGCGCTCGTCGTGGATCCTGGGTGCGTCGGGCCGCAGCGCATCGTGGGGATCGAAGACCGCCTCGAGCGGCTCGTACTCGACCTCGATGAGGTTCAGCGCCTCCTGCGCGGTCTCCGCGTCGACGGCCGCGACCGCGGCGACCTCGTCACCGACGTAGCGGACCTTGCCGCGCTTGAGCGGGACGTTGTCGTGCCCGTAGCCGAACGGACGCTGCTGGGCGGTCTCACCGGTGAGCACCGCCTTCACCCCCGGCAGGCGCTCCGCACGTGACGTGTCGATCCCGACGATGCGTGCGTGCGGGAAGGGGCTGCGCTTGATCGCGCCGACGAGCAGGCCGGGGATGGCGATGTCGTCGCCGTACACCGCCCGTCCGCTCACCTTGTCCGGGGCGTCGAGCTTCGCTTGACGCTGCCCGATGACGGTGAACCGCTCGCGATCCTCGTCCATCACGGGCACGGTAGCAGAGGTCGTTCCCGCCACCGGCGGGTGGCCGGGCGCGGGCCCGGCCTGTGTGCACTCAGGCGCGCGCGGAACCCTCCTGCGCGAGCCGCTGCGCCTCCTCGAGATCGTCGATGCCGAGCGAGGCGGCGGTCCGCCCCTCCGCCCAGACGTCACGATCGAGGCCGGTGACGGTGATCGTGAGCAACGACTCGCCCACGGGCATCTCCGAGCCCGCCAGCCGCCCGAGCGAGACGTTCAGCACCAGGCCGCACAGGATGTCCTCGGTGATGTAACGGTGGTCGAGGTCGAGCGACTCCCGCCACAGGCCCGAGGCGATGAGCCGCTCCTTCGCGTCGGCGCCGTACATCCCCTTCGGGGACCGCTCGTAGTGGGTGCGGATCGGCCAGTGCTCCCCGGGGATCCCGAGCCGCTCACGGAGGCGGACGCGCTCCGCGTCGAGCGCGAGGACGAGCCGTCGTACGGTCTCGGAGGTCCCCTCCGCGTGGATGTCGAAACGGTCCCCGAGCGACTCGATGGCGCCGAGGTTGCACACGACCAGGGGTGGGTGGATCACCGGACCCCAGTTCGTCAGGGCCGCGTCGAGGCCGTCGCGCAGCCGCACGGCCGACGGATAGGCGCGCGAGAAGAGGGCGTGCGCGCGGTCGGCCTCCGCGCCGACGCCCGGCACCGACCCGACCGGCAGGCGGGTCGCGACCACCGGGACTGCGACCTCCGCCGGTGCGGTGAGGCGGGTGAGGTACGGGAGCGTCCCCGTCTCCATGAAGATGACGTCGGGCCGGGCGCGGTTCCCGATCCAGGTCCCGAGCGTTCCGGGGGTGAACGCGACCACCTGGCCGGGGGCGAGGACGCCGGCGAGACGCCCCACGAGGTCGTGCTGGGCCGGCGCGGGCACCGGGGCGAGGACGAGCTCGGCGTCCTCCACCGCCTCGGCGAGATCGTCGGTGCAGAGGTCGGGGCGCACGACGCCGCTGCCGAGCAGCCCCGTGTAGCGCACCTCCCCATCTTCGGGGAAGGCGGCACGGTCCCGCCGCCACCAGGCGACCGAGAACCCCTTGAGCGCGAGGTCGACGACCGCCGCATGCGAACCGTTGCCGCCCCCGAGGACGGTGACGCGCCTCACGCTCGCCCCTCCCGCTCGTCATCACGCCCGGCGCCGTCGCCCTCGCGGCGGCGGGCGAGCTCCGCCGCGAGGATCCCGAGCGCCAGGTCTGGCTCGGGCCCGAGGATCCCGGAGAACGACACCTGATCGAAACCGGCATCCTCCCACGCGTCGAGACCGCGGCGGAGGTCCTCGGCGTCTCCGGCCGCCATGAACCGGTCGATGGTCGACCCTCGTATCGTCTCCAGCGCGGCTGTGTCCCCATCGACGGAGGCGCCCCGGGCGGCGGCGACCTCCTCGTCGGCGATGCCGTAGAAGCGGAGCATCGGTCCGAGGTGGGGGAGGAAGGTGGCGAGGATCTCCCGGGCGCGTGCGCGTGCGCGCTCCCGGTCCGGGTGGAGGCAGGTCCAGTTCTCCGGGACGAGGTGGATGCCGTCGGGGTCGCGGCCGGCCCGCTCCGCGCTCTCGTGGACCCAGCCTCGCAGTTCGACGAGGTAGGCGGGGTCCCACTGCGCGGCGGCGCGGATCCCGTCGCCGATCCTCGCGGCGAGCTCCGCGCCCCTGCGTCCGAAGGTCCCGAACACGACGGGCACGTCGCGCGGCGCGCCGAAGCGCAGCCCGTGTCCCGGCCCCAGCGCGAAGACCTCCCCCCGCCACTCCCCCGACTCGTGGCGCAGCAACCTCCGGATGATGTGGACCGCCTCCTCCAGGCCACGCAGGCCCGAGGGCGGCCGGACGCCGACCATCTCGTAGAGCGAGCCCCGCCCGATGCCGAGCACCGCGCGTCCGTCGGAGAGCTCGTCGAGGTGTGCGATGTTCGCCGCGATCACCGCCGGATGCGTGACGTAGGGATGCGTGACGTTGGGACCGACGGCGACGCGCGCGGTGGCGCGCGCGACGTCGCAGAGGAGCGGCCAGACCGGACGTCGCATGAGCAGATCGTGGACGCTGACGTCCTCGAACCCGCAGCGCTCCGCCCGCGCCGCTAGCGGGCCGTACGCGTCGATCGGGAACGTCCCGTGCAGCTGGAGCCCGAAGCGCATCAGCTCAGCATGACGGCCGCGATCCCCATCCTGACCGTCACGGGGAACGGTGGTCGAAGATCCGCCGGGTCTTCCTCTCCGAACGGGGTAGCTCGCCCAGCGCGAGTACCTCCACATCCGGACGGACGCGGAGTCGGTCGCGGACCTCCCGCGAGACCCGCTCGGCGAGGCCGGCCGGCGGATCGTCGTCGGCTGCCTCGACCTTGACGAGCAGCGCGTCACGCCCGTCATCGCGGGACAGGTGCACCTGGTACTCGCTGCCGAGCTCGGCGATGGCCGACAGCGCAGTGTCGAAGTCGGCCGGGTAGAGCGCCACCCCGCGCACCTTCACCATGTCGTCGGTGCGCCCCCGCAGCCGGGCGATCCGGGGGTACGGGCTCCCGCACGGGCACGGGTCCGGGTGGACGGCCGACAGGTCGCCGGAGCGGTAGCGCAGGAGCGGCAGCGCCTCCTTGCGCAGGGTGGTGAGGACGATCTCGCCCTCCTCGCCGGCCGGCAGCTGCTCACCGGTCCCCGGGTCGACGATCTCCACGAGGTAGTGGTCGTCCCAGTAGTGGATGCCGTCGTGCGCAGCGCACTCGATCCCGGTACCCGGCCCGTACAGCTCGGTCAGCCCGTAGATGTCGAAGGTCTCGATGCCGAGGAGCTCCTCGATGCGCTGGCGCATCGCCTCCCCCCAGCGCTCCGACCCGAAGATGCCGACCCGCAGTCGGAGGTCGTCGATGATGCCGCGGCGTGTCGCCTCCTCTCCGAGCAGCAGCGCGAAGGAGGAGGTGGCGCAGATGACCGTGGACCCGAAGTCGCGCAGCATCTCGAACTGCAGCTCGATGTTGCCCGGCCCCGTCGGGACCGCCATCGCCCCGAGCCGCTCGCAGCCCGCCTGGAAGCTGATGCCCGCCGTCCACAGACCGTAGCCGGGGGTGATCTGCACTCGGTCGGCCGGGGTGACCCCGGCGTACTCGTAGCAGCGGGCGAACATCACCTCCCAGTCCTCGAGATCTTGCCGGGTGTAGGTCGCCACGGTGCGCCGGCCGGTCGTCCCCGACGAGGCGTGGATGCGGAGGACCTCCTCCGCGGGGACGGCGGTCCAGCCGAACGGGTAGGTGTCGCGCAGGTCCTGCTTCGTGGTGAACGGGAGTCGCGGCAGGTCCTCCACCCCCCGGATCCCGTCCGGGCTGACGCCCGCCTCGTCGAGACGTGCGCGCAGGAACTCCGAGCCACGGTGGGCGTGCGCGACCGTCCAGCGGACGCCCTCGTCCGCGTCAGGTGAAGACGTCACGGCAGTCACATCAACGTGATGGGTAGCACGGGCGGCGGTCGGGGGCAAGGCCTCCGCCGCGCAGCCGAGGGGCAGGCGGGAGCTGGAGGAGGGGTCCCGGTCCCGAGGGTTCCTCTGGATGTATTAGGTTCGGGACGTGGCCCCGACCGACCGGGGCAACCCGCGCTGGGGCAGGAGGATCGCCATGACCGAGTCGCTGATCTCGTCCGGACCCGTCCTCCTCGACGTCGAGGACTCCGGTGTCGCTCGTCTCCGGCTGAACCGGCCCGAGGCCGCCAACGCCATGGACATCCCGTTGATCAAGGCGCTCTACGAGGCGATCGCCCGCTGTCACGGGGACTCGCAGGTCCGCGCCGTGCTCGTGACCGGGGAGGGGAAGAACTTCTGCGCCGGTGGTGACGTGCGTGCCTTCGCCGCGCAGGGCGACGAGCTGCCGGACTACATGCGGGAGACCATGGCGTGGCTGCACGGTTCGGTCGCGGCGCTCATGCATCTGCCCACCCCGGTGATCGCGGCGGTGCACGGTGTCGCCGCAGGAGGTGCCGGCTTCGGGCTCGTCTGCGCCTCCGATCTCGTCATCGCGTCCGAGTCCGCGCGGTTCTTCGGGCCGGGCACGCGGATCGGCATGACGCCCGACTGCGGCACCACGGTGACGCTCTCCGCCCTGGTGGGCCTCCGCAAGGCGCAGGAGATCCTCATCACGAACACCAGCCTCACCGCACCCGAGGCCCTCGAGATCGGCCTGATCACGCGCGTCGTCGGAGACGACGATCTCCTGGACGAGGCGCTCTCCGTCGCGCGCGAGATCGCCGACGGGGCACCCCGAGCCAACGCCGCGACCAAGCACATGCTCTGGCAGGGGGTGGGGGCCAGCATCGAGTCCCGCATGGCGGAGGAGGCCCGGACACAGGTCCTCATGGCGGAGACGGAGGACGCGAAGGAGGGGCTGGCCTCGGTGATCGAGAAGCGCGAGCCGAAGTTCTCCGGGCGGTGATGCGATCGCCGCCTGGCACCGTCGGTGCGGCGGCGCGCGGCGGTCGACGCGAGCCGGTTCTGCTCGAACCGCACGCGGGGTGTCCCCCGAGGCACGTGGTAGTGTGACGTTGGTCGACCGTTTCCCGTCGGATCCGGAACACGAGGGACGTGGCGACCGGCTGACGCTCCGTAGCAGGGGGCCGGCATGGCCGAAGAACACCCGTCTGACGCTCTGGACACGAGACCGCGCGTGGTCCCGGGCGAGCACGGATGGGTCCTCGACGGCTTCGTGTGCGACGAGTGCGGGTACCGGCTGGCTCTCCGCCGACCCTGGTGTCCGGTGTGCCGGGGGCCGCTGAGTCCGCAGCGGTACGGACCCGGCGGGACCGTCTGGGCCGGCACGGTGATCCGTGTTCCCGTCGCGGACCGACAGCCTCCGATGTCCATCGCGTACGTCGATCTCGACGAGGGGCCACGGGTCCTGTTCCACGTCGAGCCCCCCGAGCCCGAGGCCGGCGCGGCGGCGCCCGGCACCCGCGTCGAGATCGCCGGGCTGACTGACCGAGGTGACCCCCAGGTGAGGTGTGTGGCATGACGGACGTCTCCATCTACGGCGTCGGCTCCTCGCGGTTCGGGAAGCAACCGGAGGTATCGGTCTACGACCTCGCCTGGCAGGCCTGCCAGGAGGCGATCCTCGACGCGGACGTCGGCACGATCGATGCCGCGTTCGTCGGCACCGCCTACGGCCCCCTCGGCACCGCTCAGCGGGTTCTGCACGGCTTGGGGATCGTCGACGTCCCGATCGTGACCGTGGAGAACGCGTGCGCGAGTGCCACGACCGCCTACCACGAGGCCCACGAGTCGATACGACTCGGCAGGTACGGGACGGTGCTGACCCTGGGCATCGAGCAGATGACGCAGCGCTTCAAGGGCGCGATCCACCCCGAGGCGACGGACCCCGAGGGCCGCATGGGCATCGCCATGCTCGGGCGGTACGCGATGATGACCCAGCGCTACATGCACGTCTACGGCGTCGCGCTCGAGGACATCGCGCAGGTGGCGGTGAAGAACAGCCGCAACGGCGCGCGCAACGACCGGGCGCAGCGTTCCGGGGAGCTCAGCCTCGACGAGGTCCTCGACTCGAGGTTGATCGCGGACCCGCTCACGCTGTTCCAGTGCTGCCCGATATCCGACGGGGCGGCCGCCGCCGTCCTCGGGCCGCGCAGGGATCACGATCGCGACATCTCCGTGCGCGGCTCGGCCATGGTCTCGGGTGGTCTCTGGGACTACCGGACCGACGACCTGCTCGGCCTCAACATCGTCCGGAGAGCCACGCAGGCGGCTCTGGAGATGGTGGGATGCTCCGTCGACGACATCGATGTCTTCGAGGTCCACGACGCGTTCACCATCGGCGAGATCATGACGACCGAGGCGATCGGCATCGCCAAGGAAGGGCTCGGGGCGCAGCTCGTCCGGGAGGGGGTCACGGAGGTCGATGGGGAGCGGCCAGTCAACCCGTCCGGCGGTCTCCTCGCCCGTGGACACCCACTCGGCGCGACCGGACTCGCCCAGATCGCGGAGATCGTCTGGCAGCTACGCCGTGAGGCCGGAGACCGGCAGGTCACGGATGCCGCGCTCGGGCTCATCGAGACGGCCGGCGGTGGCGTCTCCGGCATCGACGGCAACGCCTGCACGATCACGGTGCTCGAGGCCCCGTAGGCACCACGCGGAAGGGCGTGACGGACACCGGTCGCCGAGCGCTACGGACGGCGCGGGGCGCCCACGGGCCGCGCCCTCACGGGCAGTTCGTTCGGCATCACGACACCATGACTAGGGCGAACCGCGGCCACGCGAACAGCAACCCGATCACGAGCACGTACGGGATGAGGAACACCGCCACGCTGCGGAAGATCGCCGCCACCGACAGGTCAGGGTCCAGCGCGCTGACGATGTAGACGTTGATGCCGACCGGTGGGGTGACGGCTCCCATCGTCGTCACGAGCGTGATGACCACGGTGAACCAGATCGGGTCGAACCCGAGAGCCACCGCGAGCGGGAAGAAGATCGGGATCGTCGCCACGAGGAAGCCGAGCGCGTCCATCACCGCTCCGCCGACGAGGTAGATGACGAGAACCACGGTCAGCACAGCCAGGGGAGACACCGGCAGGTCGGCCGCCCAGATGGCGAGATCGAACGGGAGGCGGGTGACCGCCAGGAACCGACCGAACACCACGGCCCCGGTGATCAGCAGCACCACCATGGACGAGATCCGCACCGTCTCGAGCGCCGACTTGGTGAGACGAGGGATCGTGAGACGGCCGCGCGCGAGTGTGATCACCAGCGCGCCGAACGCCCCCACCGCGCCCGCCTCGGAGGGCGTGAACCACCCCCTCGACAGGCCCCCGATCACCAGGGCGAACAGGGCCACGGTCTCGATCACGCCGGTCAGCGACCGCAGGCGCTCACGGATCCCGGCCGACGGCCCCGCCGGACCGAGCTCGGGCCGTCGCGCACACACCGCGAACACCGTCAGGAGCAGGAGCAGCGTCAGGATCACCCCGGGGAGGATCGCCGCGATGAACAGGCGCCCGATGGACTGCTCGGTCTGGATCGCGATGACGATCAGCACGACGCTGGGGGGGATCACCACCCCGAGCGTGCCTCCGATCGCCACGCTGCCGCTGCTCAGCGAGGGCGAGTAGTGGTACTTGCGCATCTCCGGGAGCGCCACGGTGCCCATCGTCGCGGTGGTGGCCGAGTTCGATCCCGACACCATCGAGAACCCCATGCTGGCCAGGATGGTGGTGGCGGCCACCCCCCCGCGCAGGCTTCCCACCCACTTGTACGCGGTCTCGTACAGCCGCTCGGTGATGCCGGACTGGAACGCCAGCTGTCCCATCAGCACGAACATGGGGATCACGCTCAGCCCGACGGAGGAGAACTGGCCCCACACGTCGTTGACCAGCAGCTGCTGCGCGGCGGAGCCGCCCAACATGTGGACGGCGCCGACGAAGCCGACCACGAGCATGGCGAAGCTGACCGGCATGCGGGCCAGCATCAGCACCAGCAGAACAGCGATCCCGAGGAGCGCGACGGTGGTGGGACTCACCCCTCGCCGTCCGGCTCGTGGACGCCGTCACCGTCGGGGCCCGGCTCGTCGGCGCCGGCGGCCGTGTCCGCCGGCCCGCGACGCAACGCCCGGATGCTGTCGACGAGGTCCGCGACGAGCGCGACGGCGAGGCCGAGGGCGCCGAGAGCCACCAGGTAGACGAAGGGGTGGAACGGCACGCGCAGCGCCTCGGACACCGTGCCGACCTCGCGGAGCCGGCCTGCCATCTCCGTCAACCGCCACGCCAGGAGCACGAAGAACGCCGCGGAGGTCACCGCCACGAGCACCCGCAGGATGCGCTGCACCTTCGGTGGCAGCAGGCGGACGACGAGGTCGATGTCGACGTGGCCCTTGTGGATCTGCGTGTAGCCGAGGGCGAGAGCGGTCGTGATGGCCGCGAGCCAGCCCACCGTCTCGAACGCGCCGGCGAAGGGTGTCGCGAACGCGCGCAGGAACATGTTGCCGACGATGACCGTCATCATCGCCAGCAGGGAGACACTGGCCAGCGCGGCGAGGAGACCGTTGAAACCGTGGTTGACGGCCTCGACCGGTCCCTTCCTGTCGCTCGGCACCGCCGCGGCGCCGCTCAGCCGTGCTCGGCAGCGTGTTCGTCACGCAGCTCGAAGAGGCGATCGAGGAACTCCTGTGCCGGGAGCCCCATGCCCTCGATCTGCTCGACCCAGTCGTCGATGATCGGCTCGAGGCGCTCGTCCCAGCGCGCGATCTCCTCGTCCGACAGCTCGACGAGTTCGACGTCGTGGTCCTCGATGGCGAAGTCGATGGCTCCCTGGACGTTCTCGGTGTCGTGGTACTGCCCCGTCCACAGGGCCATCTCGCGTCCGAGCTCGTCGATGACCCCCTGCACCTCGGACGGGAGCTGCTCCCACTGGTCGCGGGCCATGACCGCCGCGAAGCTGACGACCACGGTCGGGTAGTTGTTGACGACGCAGCAGAGGTTCTCCGCCAGACCGAAGTCCAGCATGACCTCCCGGGACGTCATGTACCCGTCGACAACTCCGGTGGCCAGCGCCTCGGGGACCTCGGGCATCGACATGCCCACCGGGTCGGCGCCGAGGCGCTCGAGCACGGGGATCCCGCTGCCGGCAGCACGCAGGGTGCGACCTTCGAGATCCTCGAGACGCTCGACCCTGAAGTTGGTCTGGACGTAGCCCGGTTCGGTTGTGAAGGCCGTCAGCACCTTGAAGTCGTCGGTCAGCTCGGCTGGCTGGAACTCCTGGATCAGGTCCCACAACGTCAGGCTCGCGACCGTCGAGTTGGGGAACGCCACCGGCAGCGCGATGCCGGACGTCAGGGGGAACCGCCCGACGTCGTAGCCCGGCGAGCCCAGTCCGATGTCGGCGGCCCCCTGGATGACCCCGTCGTACATGCCCGGTGCGTCGAGGAGGGTGCCGCCAGGGAAGGTCTCCACCGTGACCATGCCACCAGTTCGCTCCCCGAGACGTCGGGCCCACTCCTCCATCTGCTGCGCCGGGAAGGTCGCCGCCGGCGCGAAGAACGCATAGGTCAGGGTGATCGGCTCGTCCACCTCGACGGGCTCGTCGGTCCCGTCGGGGTCATCGGTCTCCGTGGCGTCGTCGGGCTGGGCGACGTCCTCGTCGTCATCGGCGGGGGCGCATGCCGCCAGCAGCAGGGCGACGACCGCCAACAGCACGGTGATCCGGCACGCCATGGTGAACGATCGCGGGAAGTGGTCCATCTCGCGCTCCTTGCTCTCGGTCTCCGTGCCTTCGCCCGTCCCTCGGGGACCCCACCGAGAGGGCGCACAGGGCGCCCACCCCGTGCGAACCACTGACCGACACCGCGCCGCTCCCACGGTCAGTCTGACACAATCGTGACGCCTGTCAACGGAGCCTCATACCGGTCGCGAGCACGTCGCGTCGCCGACGAGGTCCGTGCTGCCGGCCTCGCCGGGCGGACGCCGGGGGGTCGCGATGCGCTGACCGGGGCGCTCCCCCGTAGCCGGGGCTACGCGTCGGGGCGCTTCCAGATGCCGAGGTCGTGCATCTTGTCGATCTGCGGATCGGTGACCTCCCGGCGGTAGCCGTCGTGGTCGTACGGGGCCCGCTCGAGGTAGAGGTTCTTGGGGTAGATCTCGCGGTCGTAGATAACCCGGTACTGCTCGGTGGTGAGGTCCTTCATCCAGTTGTCCCACTGCGCCCGGGCGCGGAAGTCCCGCAGGGCGCCGATGTCGATCGTCCCGGCCACGTACGACGAGCCACCGCTGTAGTCGTGGCGGCCGACTATCCGCCCCTTGTAGTCAACGATCATCGACCGTCCCCCGAAGGTGTCGATCGGGATCTCGGAGTCGCGGTCGAGGTAGTAGGTGCCCATGTTGGGGGCGACGACGTACAGGTTGTTGTCCAGGGCCCGGGCGCGGGTCTGGATCTCGAAGAACTCGTTGCCGGTGTGGGGGTGCGGGTACGACGCCCGGTAGAGCACCTCGGCCCCGTTCATGGCGAGCCCGCGCGCGTTCTCCGGGTACGAGCCCTCGTTGGCCATCATGACGCCCAGCCGGCCGATGTCGGTGTCGACCACGGGGTAGAAGGCGTCGAGGGTCTCCCCGTACAGCTCGACCCACCGGTCCCACACGTTGTGGGGCGTGACCGAGTGCTCAACGGGCAGCAGCGGCACGACCTTGTAGTGGCGCAGGATCACCTCGCCTCCGGGGTCGATGACGAACCCGACGTTGAAGAAGCGATCGGGGAACTCCTCGTGACGCGCCTTGGCCTGCGCGATGATGTAGGTGTCCCACTCGCGCGCCAGATCGCCGAGGAAGTCCGTCTCGGGCCCGGGGATGTCGATCGCGATCGTGCGCGCGAACTCGGCGTGGTCGAGGTCGAGCACCTCGTCGTTGAACCCCTGGAGGGCACCCTCGGGGATCGCGACGAGACGGACCGGCAGGTCCAGGCTCGACAGCCACGACGCGGCGGTGATCAGGCTGGAGAGGTGCTCCAGGTTGTGCTGGATCTCGTCCCGACTGCGCACCCCCCGCATCGTTGGGATCAGTCCGACGGCGGTGTACGGCTCCATCTCGTCTCCTTCGAAACCGGATGCCCGTGGCACGCCAACCTAGTGTCGCGCCACGCATGTTGTCGGGTGATCGGGTCGGCGTGGCCGGCGCACTCCGGGTTCGCGAACCGGTGACGCCCGGCCCTCCGGCTGCGCCCGAGACGGTCAGGGCGGCGCGTCGATCCCACCGCCGAGCGAACGCGTCACCAGCGTGGCGACCACCCGGCGGCAGTACCGGGTGCCCGCCGGATCGGAGCGCGGCTCCGTGGCCTCCGCCGCCGCTCGACCAGCCTCCGCGAAGATGCCCTCGGAGGGCGTCTCACCCTCGAGGATGCGTTCAGCCTCGGGGAGGCGACGCGGCACCCCTCCCCCACCCCCCACGGCGACGCGCACGTCCTCGAGCCGGTCGTCGGCGACCTCGTAGGCTGCTGCCGTCACGATCGCAGGGAAGTCCGGATGGAGCGGCTCGAACTTGCGGAGCTCCGCGAACTGCGGGGCGGGGGGGAACCGCACCTCGACGATGATCTCGCCCGGTCGCACCGAGGTCTCGAGCGGTGAGACGAAGAACGACGCCGCAGGGATGACCCGCTCCCCATCCTGACCCACTGCCAACAGCTCTGCGTCTAGGAGTTGGGTGACCACGCACCACTCTCCGGTCGGATCGGCGTGGGCGAGGACGCCCGCGAACGTCCCCCGTTCCCGGATCGCCGGATAGGCGATGTGCGCCGCGGCCTGCGGGAGGACCGAGAACCCCCCAGGCGCCTCCGTCCAGCGCTCGACCTCGGCGTGGCGCGTCAGCGCGCCCACCCGGAGCCCTCCGTCCGCGGGCCGCAGGTAGGACAAGTCCGGGAGGCGGTCGATGTCCACGAGCGCAGCGGGCGCAGCGAGTCCCAGGTTCATGAGCACGACGAGACTCTGGCCTCCGGCGATCACGTGAGCACCCTCTCCGAGGCGATCGAGCAGATCGATCGCTTCGGGGATAGACCCCGCACGGTGGTAGGTGGGGGTCCCGGTCATCTCGGCACCGTCGGCTCCAGCCGCATCATCGCTGCTCGGGTCATCGTAGTCACCGAACCCTCGGGCGGTGCTCCGAGCGCTGAGAGCCGAGGCTCCCCGACGCGAGGCGACGCGCTGGGGTCGGGTGCCCGCCGTGATCTCGGGAGCGCTGGAGCCCGACGCTGCTCAACTCCGGTCAACGCACACTGCCGGCGGAGCACTCCGGCCCGACCGATCGCCGGCGTCCGTTCCTCCACGTCGCAGACGTCGACGCGGGACCGACGTGCTGCGCCATCATCGCGGGAGCGGGATCGCGACGCACGTTCGCAACCGCGTACGGGGTCGAACGTCGGCAGCTGACCTCGGTGTCAGGGGCGCTGGAACAGGGCCACCAACCGCATGCCGAGCCACGGCTTGCGGCCCCAGGCGACGAGCTTGCCGGTGAGGATGGCGGGCCACGGGCCCCGTCGCCCGTAGGCGACCAGCAGGTAGGCGACCGGGTCGACGGACACGTGGCAGTCCACCGGCGCGCCCGAGGGCACCTCGAGTCTGAGGTCGCCCGCGGTGAACCGCAGCCCGACACGGGGGCCGCCGCGCACCCGCAGCTCGTATCGAGCATCGAGGCCGGCGGCGGCCTGCGCATCGACGTACGAGGGCAGCAGCGGCAGCGCCCCGCTGATCGCCAGGCGGGCGTCGCCCGGCTCGATGGACCACCGTCGGCCGGCGCTGCGGGCGATGTCCAGGCCGTGGACCAGCAGCTCGGTCAGCATCACGCAGGTCATCGCCGCCAGGTCCAGGTCCGCCTCGCGCTGGTACCACTCGACGGGCTGGTCGGGACGGCGTTCCCGAAGCTCGCCGAGCAGGCCGACGCAGGCCTCCTCGAGCAGCTCGGCGAGTGGCCTGGAGTCACGGTCGTCGAGGTCGGCAACCCGCTCGGCGTTGACGTCGGCGAGCTCCGCGGGGGTCGCGACGGGTGCCGGCTCGCCTCGCGCATACCCGGTGGCCGCCCGTAGCGCGGTCACGAGGTGGGCCGCGCACTCCCCCGCCGTCCAGTCGAGCCCCGGCACCGCCGCTTCGCCGTCCACACCCGACCGCAGCATCGCGACCACCCGGTCACCAGCGGCCTCGAGGCGATCGCGGGCTAGCTCCGCGTCGATCGTCAGGCCCTGCACGGCTCCCCGCTCCGCGTTGCGGTCGGTCGCCGACCCTACTCGCCGTCGTGACCGGCGCATCGGTTCCGGTGGCTCGTGACCGCTTCGAGCCGGACCTCGAGAACGCAGCATCTCAGGTGACGGGTCGACGAGGGTCACGCGATGGCCCAGTCGTACGAGACGGATCGCCTGGTGACCTGCTATCGAATCCTCGGGTACCTGGCTGCTCGCGCGACGACGGGATCGGCTGCTACGTCAAGCGGAGAGAA
>CAZADJ010000006.1:0-23065 GCA_964483845.1 uncultured Actinomycetota bacterium
CCGGGGCCCCAGGCCAAGGGGAGTCTGGCGCTCCCCCGGCGGTTCCCCCCGTACCGTCCGGGGGAGCGCTGTCCCGCTCCACCCTCCGTGAGGTCCTCGTCGTCGCGCCGCACGTCTGGTTCCATCGCGGTAGGCGATCCGGAGGACGCGTGGCGAACGAGTGCGGCATGCAGTGCCCCGTCTGCGGCGAGGCGGACCTGCGCGAGGAGGGCGCCCACGGGCGCTGTGACAACTGCGGCTACCGCGGGGCGTGCTGCTGGTAGTCGACCCCCGCCGACCGTCCCGCAACGCTCCGTCGGACCGCGTCACGCCCCGGGTGGGCACCGATAGACTCGCGTCTCCATGCACCGCGCTCCGCTCGCCATCCTCGTCTCGCTCGTGCTCCTCGGACTCACGGCGTGCACCGGGCACCGCGACGTCTCGCCGCGTCCGGCCGGCGACGACGGTCCGCCGATCGCCGCGGCCGATCCCGCGGATCCGACCGACGACCCCGCACCACCGTCCGGTCCGCGCGCCTCAGACCTCGAGCTCCGCCTCCCCGCGGAGCCCGCGCGCAACACGCACCCCGCGCTCCGCGCACAGCTCCGACGCCTCCTCGAGGACCCGGAGCTCACGGTCGACGGGACCGTCTCCGTCACGGTGATCGACGACCGCGGGTACCTGCTGCTGGCCCACGACGCGGATCTCACGGTGCTCCCCGCCTCGACCATGAAGCTCGTGGTCGCGGCGGCCGCGCTCCTCGAGCTCGGACCCGACCACCGCTACGTCACGGGCGTCGCGGCCTCCGCTCCGCCGGAGGACACCGGCGTCCTCGCCGGCGACCTCGTCGTGACCGGCAGCGGCGACCCCGCGCTGGCCACCCCCCGCTTCGGGGAGGACGCGTACCCGGACCGGCCGCGCACACCGCTCGAGCGCCTCGCGGACACGGTCGCCGAGGCCGGCATCACGACCGTCGCCGGTGACGTCATCGGCGACCCCTCGCTCCTCGCCGACGACCCCACCGCCACCGGGTGGCTGGACCGCTACCTCGACGAACGCCACGCCAGGCGGGTGTCCGCCCTGACCGTGGACGCGGGGCTCGAGGTGACCTACCACGACGACGGTCGTGTCATCGGCGTCCCCGCCGTCGATCCCGCGGTGACCGCCGTCCAGCGCCTCGTGGAGCTGCTCGACGACCGCGGCGTGACGGTGATCGGCGACGCGCGGTCGAGCCGGACGCCGCCCCAAGCGGAACACGCGCTGGGCGAGGTCGAGAGCCCGCCGCTGCGGGAACTGCTCGGCTACGCCCTCCGGTGGAGCGACAACCACCTGACCGACGGGATCTTCCGCACGCTCGGCAGCGACCGTGGGGGCACGTGGGCGGGCTCAGCCGACGCGGTGCGGGCCGCGCTCGACCACCTCCCGCTCG
Source organism: uncultured Actinomycetota bacterium (assembly GCA_964483845.1). Lineage (GTDB taxonomy): Bacteria > Actinomycetota > Nitriliruptoria > Nitriliruptorales > JAHWKO01 > CAZADJ01. Next base: position 1,409 of record CAZADJ010000006.1, read on the forward strand.
ACTGGACCGGCACGGTGCTCGCCGACGGATCCGGGCTGTCACGCGACGACCGGCTCACGACGGGGTTGCTCAGCCGTCTCGATCTCGAGATGAACCGCAGCGAGCTGGCGCCGCTGTGGCGGGAGCTGCTGGCGGTCGCCGGCGAGACCGGCACGCTCCGCCACCGGCTGCGCGGCACCCTCGCCGACCGGCGGCTCCTCGGCAAGACCGGGACGCTCGAGGACGTGCGCGCCCTCACGGGCAGCGTCACCGGCACCGACGGCCGTCGCTACCACCTCACCGTGATCGGCAACGACCTCGACGGCGAGGAGCGGTCCCGGGTCCGCCTCCTCGCCGACGAGATCGCGCTGAGCCTGACCGAGGACCTGCTCGGCTGTGCGCGCACCTACGACGAGGAGGCCTACGCTCTAGGGGAACGACCGGCCTACACGGTCCGCTGCCCCGGCTGATCACGGCGGTGCGCGAGCCCACGACGGGCACATCGCCCCCTACCGGGGGCCGACCGACGGGAAGGGAAGACGTGAGCGAGCAGTCCGGCAGCGGCAAGAAGAAGCAGGTCCGGGTGAGCGTCTCGGACGAGGAGAAACAGGGCACGTACGCGAACTTCCTCGTCGTGTCGCACTCGCCCCACGAGTTCACGCTCGACTTCTGCCAGCTCCAGCAGGGCGGCGAGCCCGACGAGACCAAGGCCGAGGTCGTCTCGCGCGTGCGCATCGCGCCGACGCTGGTCGGCAAGGTGATCCAGGCGCTCAACACGAACATGACGAACTACGAGGAGCGCTTCGGGCAGATCACCATCCGCGATTGAGCTCGGCCCGCGATCTGCTGCGCCGCCACCGCCTCCAGCCCGGAGGGCGGTTCGACGAGTGGACGCCGCGACCGACCCGCTACCTCGTCACCGACGTCGACGGGACCCTGCTGGACCGGACCGAGGAGCCCAGCGCGGGCGTGATCGAGGCGTTCTCGTCGGCAGCGACCGGCGGGCTGCGCGTCGGGTTCGCGACCGGTCGGATGCGCCGTGCGGTGGAGCCGCTGTGGGAACGGATCCGCCCGCCGGGTCCCCACGTCCTGCACGACGGGGCGCTCGTCCGAGCGGACGGCGCGACCCTCGCCGCCTGGCCGCTGTCGCCCGGGGACGTCGAGACGGCGCTCGGGCTCATCGCCACGCACGGCTGGTACGCGGAGGTCTACGTCGGCGACGGCTACTTCGTCACCGACCGCCGGCCGGAGGCGGTCGTGCACTGGGAGATGCTGCACCAGGAGCCGGCCGGGCTGACGAGCGACCTCCGCGGCGACGAGGACGTCCTGAAGATCACCGTCGCCCGCTTCGGTGCGCCGGCGGCCCCGGCGCTGGCCGCGCTCGGCGACGGCGGGCTGCGCACGAGCGCCGCGACCTCGCCACGGGCGCCCGACGTCACGTTCATCAACATCACCGCGCCGGCGGTGAACAAGGGTCGGGCCGTCGAGCGCGCGGCGGCGCACGTCGGGGTCGGCCTGCCGGAGGTGGCGGCCGTCGGCGACGGGATGAACGACATCGCGATGCTGGAGACGGTCGGGACCGCGATCGCGATGGGCCAGGCCCCGGAGGCGGTGGTGGCCGCCTCACACCTCGTGGTCCCCGAGGTCGGCGATGACGGCGTCGTGCACGCGGTGAGCGCCGTGCTGGACTCGAGCTCCGACTGATCAGTCGGAGCCGGGCATGTGGTAGTTCGGCGCTTCGTGGACGACGTCGACGTCGTGGACGTGTGACTCACGAGCACCGGCGACCGACTGGCGCACGAACCGGGCCCGCTCAGCCAGGGTCGGCACGTCACGGGCGCCGAGGTAACCCATCCCGGAGCGCAGGCCCCCCTCGAACTGGGCGAGGACCTCGCCGACGGTGCCACGGTACGGCAGCAGCCCCGACACGCCCTCGGGCACGAGCTTCGACGCGGTGCGCTCCGGGTCGGACTGGCCGCTCGGGTCGTCCTGGAAGTAGCGGTCGGCGGACCCGGCGCGCATCGCGTCGATGGATCCCATCCCCCGGTACTCCTTGTAGCGCCGACCGCCCACGAGCACGAGCTCACCCGGCGACTCGTCGGTCCCGGCGAGCACGTTGCCGACCATCACCGCGACCGCACCGGCGGCGAGCGCCTTCACCATGTCGCCCGAGTAGCGGATCCCCCCGTCAGCGATCGCCGTCACGTCGAGGTCGGCCGCCGCCTCCGCGCACTCGAGGACGGCGGAGAACTGCGGCGCGCCGACCCCGGTGACGACGCGGGTCGTGCAGATGGAGCCGGGTCCGACGCCGACCTTCACCACGTCGGCCCCGTGGTCGACGCACGCGCGCACCCCGTCCGCCGTGGCGACGTTGCCGACGACCAGCGGCACGTCCGCGTGGCGGTCCTTGAGCTTGGCGGCGAACTCGAGCACGCCCACCGCGTGGCCGTGGGCCGAGTCGACCGAGAGGAGGTCGACGCCGGCTTCGACCAGCGCCGCCCCACGCTCCATGCCGTCGGGCGCGACACCGACCGCGGCGCCCGCGAGCAGCCGCCCGCGCTCGTCCTTCGCAGCGTTCGGGTAGGTGCGGACCTTCTCGACGTCCTTGAAGGTGAACATCCCGACGAGCCGCCCGTGCCTGCCGTCGGCGCTCGCCTCCACGATCGGGAGCTTCTCGACCCGGTGCTCCTGCATCAGGTCGCGCGCCTCCTCCAGGGTCGTGCCGGCTGGCGCGGTCACCAGGCCCTCGCGGGTCATGTGCTCGGTGACGAGATCGTCCTCGGCGGCGCCGAAGCGCAGGTCCCGGTTCGTGACGATGCCGAGCAGCAGGTCCGCGCCGTCGACGACCGGGAACCCGCTGACGCGGTACCGGGTCATGAGACGGTAGGCCTCGGCGACCCGGTCCTCGGGACCGAGGGTCACCGGCTCCGAGATGAAGCCGGACTCGGAGCGCTTGACCTGCTCGACCATCGCCGCCTGGTCGGCGATGCTCGCGTTCTTGTGGATCACGCCCAGGCCACCGTTGCGGGCGACGGCGATCGCGAGGCGGTCCTCGGTGACCCGGTCCATCGCGGCCGAGAGCACCGGGAGGCGCAGGCTGATGCGCTCGTGGAGGCGCGAGGAGGTGTCGACGTCCCGCGGGAGCACCGACGACCGTCGCGGCAGCAGGAGCACGTCGTCGTAGGACAGCGCTTCGGGGATCCGGTCGTTCACGCTCGCCTCCGGGACCTGGGGTGAGACCCTACCGTCGAGGGTGTCAGTTCCACGGTACCGCGACGGCGAGGCGCTCCTCGGTCCCGGGCCCGGCCTTGCCGACACGCTCGTCGAACAGGACGACGTGCTTCTTGCCCCGGAAGTCGCTCAACCGCACCGGCTGCCCGGTCTGGTCCCGCAGCTCGAGGTCGGGTGCCTCGTCGCCGACGTCGATCATCGTCACCTCGCGCGCCGTCGAGTCGTGGACGGGGGAACTACCGGTCAACCTGGACGCAGCCGCCCGAGGAGGGGGATCGCCTCGATCTTCTCCTCGGTCAGGTCGTCCCAGACGACGCCGTCCGGCCGGTCGTGCGGACCGCCCCGGCAGTCGATCACCCGGTCGGGGGTCACGACGAGATCCACCGGGACGTCGTGGTCGGTCATCGGCAGCTCCCCCGCCGGCAGCACCTGCACCTCGTGGACGGTGCTGACGATCACGGTCGCCTCGTCGATCAGCCCCGCCTCGATCGCGACGGCGAACTCGAGGTCGGAGAACCCGCCCCCCTTGCCGAGTCGCGCCCCGTCGTCGCTGACGGCGACCGAACCGACGACGACGAGCTCCACGGGCTCCAGGTCGTCGAGGTCGACGGGCTCCGCGTTGCGCGACGCGCCCTCGATCGACGATGCGCGCCGGGGCGACTCCTCGATCCGGTCCGGCTCCAGGCGGAGGAACGGCTGCTCGGCCGCGAGCCGCGGCGCGGCCATGTACACGGTCTTCCCGTCCTCCAGCGCACGCTGGCGCACCGGCCACTGCGGCGAGTCGGGGTTCGCCTTCACCGTGGCCGCGCGCCGCCACTCGGCCGTGTCGCGCAGTCGCTCCGCCGCCTGCTCGGCCCCGGTGAAGTTCGGGATCCGACCCTGGGCCCCGGGGAAGCGGTCCACCCCCTCGTCGCGCATCCGCTCCCAGACCCGGTCCCGCAGCGTGGCCTTGTGGTGCAGCGTCGCCTCGTCGCCGCCGGCGTCGTGGTCGTGGCGTCGCTCGCTCACGACTCTCCCTCCTCCAGCAGCCGGCGGACCGCGTCGAGCAGGGGGCGGGCGGAGGCGTGCATGGACGCCCAGGGGTCGTCCTTCTGCGCGAGCCGTCGTGGCACGTTCCCGATCGTGTAGCTGCGGGGAGCGGCGCGACCGAGCTCGTCCCAGTCGATCGGCGTCGCGACCGGCGCACCGGGGCGGGCGCGGACCGTGTACGGGGCGGCGAACGTCTGTGCGTACCCGTTCCGGGCGACGTCGAGGTAGACGCGCCCGTGCCGCTTGGCCTTGCGCTGCTCGACCGTGAACCGGTCCGGGGCCGCGGCCGCCACCTGCTCGGCGAGCGCCCGCGCGAACGCGCGCACGCCCTCGGAGGCGTGCTCGGGCTCGATCGGCGCGACCACGTGGTAGCCCTTCGATCCGCTCGTCTGGACGAAGGGGACGAGACCGAGCCGCTCGAGCGTGTCACGCACGGCCCGGGCGGCGGCCCGCACCTCGGCGAGCGCCCCGTCCTCGGGCGGGTCCAGGTCGAAGACGACGACGTCAGGGACGTCGACCGCCGTCGTCCGCCACGGCGAGACGTGGAAGGTGACCGTCCCCTGGTTCGCGAGGTACACGATCACGGCCGGCTCGGTCCCGACGACGTGGTTCACGACCCCACCCTCGCCGCGCCGGTCGATCTCGACGCGGCTGAGCCAGTCGGGGAAGTGCCCCGAGGCGTCCTTCTGGTAGAAGCCGTCGCCGTCGATCCCGTCGGGGAAGCGCTGGAGGGTGAGGGCGCGGTCGCGCAGGTGGGGAGCCATCACCTCGGCGACGGCGGCGTAGTAGCCGACCAGGTCCCCCTTCGACAGCCCGTCGTCGGGGAAGAACGTCTTGGCCGTGTTCGTCACCTGGACGCGACGACCACCGAGCTCCACCGCACCGTCGCTGATCGCGCTCACCGGCCGTCCGTCACGGTCGGGTCCGCCTCCACGATCGCACCTCCGGACTCGGCGGTGGACGCTACCGGACCGCTCACGGGTCCAGGACGGTCCGCTCGTCCGGTTGGTGGCGCAGCACCTCGTCAACGTAGGACCCCACCGCCTCGTCGAACCCGACGTCGCGCCCGAGCCCCCGCGCGCGCAGGTACTTGTGCTCGAGCACCTCGTGGAACAGCTCCGCCGGCTCACGCTTGCCGCGCAGTTCCGCCGGGATCGCCTCGACCGTCGGCTCGAACACCTCGTTCACCCAGCGGAAGGCGACGACCGCGTCGGGGAGCTGCTCGCCGTGATCGTCCTCGAGGCGGGCCTTGAACTGGACGAGATCGTTCAGCAGGCGCCGGGCCTGGTTCTCCTGGACGTGGAGGCCGGTGAGCGACATCAGCCGCCGCTGGTGGTGCCCAGGCTCGACGACCTGGGTTCGCAGCCGCAGCGTGAACCCCTCGTCCGTGGTGCGCACCTCCACCTCCTCGACGTCGAACCCGAGCTCGTTCACCCGTCGGAGCCGCTCGTCGACGCGGTAGCGCTCGTTCGGGCCGAAGGTCTCCTCGGTCACGAGCTCCCGCCACAGGCCCTCGTAGCGGTCGCGCAGCTCACCGGCGGTGGCGAACGGCTCGAGGTCGTCGAGCTCGAACGCCGCCTGGACGTCGAGCAGTTCCCCGGCGATGTTCTCCGTGGCGATCGCCAGATCGTGACCGCGCTGACCGTCGGTGAGCTCGCCGTGGAGCTCCCCGGTCTCCGCGTCGACGACGTGGGCCGCGAGCGCCCCGGCGTCCCGGCGGAACAGCGCGTTCGACAGCGAGCAGTCACCCCAGAAGAACCCGACGAGGTGGAGGCGGACCAGCAGCCCGGCCAGCGCATCCAGGAGCCGGCCGCGCGCGTCGGGGATCCCGCGCTCGAACAGCGAGCGGTACGGGAGCGAGAAGTCGAGGTGGCGCGTGATCAGCACGGCACCGAGCGGGTCGCCGTCCTGACCCACCCGGTCGACCACGCGCCCGACGGGCTCGACGACCGGCAGCGACCGGTCCTCGAGCTCGCGGAGCAGCCGGTACTCACGTGCGGCCAGCCGTGGCGGCAGCTCCTTCAGCGCGTAGACCCCGGCCGGGTAGTGCACGAAGCGGACGACGTGGCGGTGGACGCCGGTCGCCACCTCGACCAGGCGATCGGCGTCCCAGGTCGCCAGCGGACGGTCCCACGGCAGGTCGAGGAAGTCCGGGTGCCCGGTGCGGGCGGTGAGCTGGAAGGCCAAGGGTCGCTCCGGGCGTGCCGACGCGACAGAACCTACTCCGCAGGCCGGTCAGGGGCCGTCGAGGCGCGGGATCACCTCGTCACCGATCAGCGCGACCATCTCGAGGTCGTCGTGGACGAGGTGCTGGAGCATGATCCGGTCGACGCCCGCGTCGGACAGCGACCGCAGCCGCTCGACCACGGTGTCGACGGTCCCGACGAGACGTTCGCCGGACATGCGCTCGAGGAGTTCCCCGCCCTCACCCTCACGGCCGAGCTTGGTCGCCAGCGCATCCCCGCGGCGGCGCAGCTCGACCTCGTCCTCGCCGACCACGCAGGTGGTCATGAGGGAGAACGTGAGCTCGGACGGGTCGCGTCCGGCGTCGGCGAACGCGCGCTCGACGGCGTCGCGGCGTTCCCGCACCGTCTCGGGTCCGGCCAGCAGCGTGTTGTACTCGTCCGCCCAGCGCGCCGCGATCGCCGCGCTGCGCGGTCCGGCCTGCCCGCCGACGATGACGGGTGGGCGCGGGCGCTGCACCGGCTTCGGCAACGCCCGACAGTCCTCGAGCGTGTAGTGCTCACCGTGGTGGTCGAAGGCGTCCTCGGTCCACTGACGCACGATGATCCCGAGCTGCTCGTCGAGGAGGTCGAGCCGTGTCGGCGTGTCCGGGAAGGGGATACCGAGCGAGGTGTGCTCGAGCTCCATCCAACCCGCCCCCAGGCCGAGGTCCACGCGCCCTCCGGAGATGTGATCGACGGTGACCACGGTGCGCGCCAGCACCGACGGGTGGCGGAAGGTGACCGGGGAGACCAGCGTCCCGAGCCGCACCTCCGACGTCACCGCGGCGAGGCCCGCCAGGGTGGCCCACGCATCGTGGGCGGCATCGCGCCCGTGGCCGCTGTCGTGGGTGTAGTGGTCGCAGCGGAACAGGGTCTCGATCCCGTGCTCCTCGCAGGCGTGCGCCACACCGAGCCAGTCGTCCCAGCTCACGTCGAAGTGCCCCTCGATCATCAGCGCGAACCTCATGCCGTGCCTCCGCCGTCGTCGCTCCGGCACGAGGCTAGGCGGCGCTGCGGTCAGCCGAGCTCGGGCTCGGCCCAGGTGACGCAGTCGGGTACCGGTCGGTCGGGGAGGTCCGGGTGGGCGGCCCGGACCCGCACGGTGTAGCCGTACCGGCCGCTGCGTGACGGCTGGACCGAGGTCGCCTCGTAGACGTGGCTGTCGCCGTCGGCGCGCACGTGCTCCATCGGCACCGCGCGCCCGTCCTCGATCTCACCGTCGGGCCCGATCGCGCCGACGAACAGCTCGACGGCCACGTCGTCGGGATCGAGGGCGCCGAGCTGCACGGTCGCACGCGGGCGCAACTCGTCGCCGACCCGCACCTCCCCGCCGGGGCCCGGCCCCTGCCCGTCGGCGGCGCACCGCACCTCGCCCCAGGCGGCGCGGACACGCCGGCGCCAGGCGGCCACCGCACCCGCCCCGGCGAGCCCGTCCGCGTGCAGACGGCGCGACTCGTCGACCGCCGGCCGGTAGTGCTCGTCCACGTACTCGGCGACCATCCGGTGCGTGTTGAACACCGGGGTCAGGTCCCCGATCGACGCCTTCATCCGCGCGATCCAGGAGCGTGGCAGTCCGTGGGGGTCACGGTCGTAGAAGGAGGGGACGACGTCGTGTTCGAGGAGGTCGTACAGCGCCCGTGCCTCGTAGCGGTCGCGCCAATCGCCGTCGAGGCGCTCCTCACCGCGTCCGATCGCCCAGCCGAACGGCGCCTTACCGCGCCCGAGATCCGACCACGCCTCGTCCCACCACCCGTCCAGGGTCGACAGGTTGAGCACGCCGTTGGCGGCCGCCTTCATCCCGCTCGTCCCGCTGGCCTCACGCGGACGGATCGGGGTGTTCAGCCAGACGTCGCAGCCGGCGACGAGGCGCCTCGCCAGCGACATGCCGTAGTCCTCGACGAAGACGAGCCGACCCTCGAAGGGCTCCTGGCGCGAGAGCTCGACGACCTGCCGGATGAGCTCCTTGCCCGCGTCGTCGCGCGGGTGTGCCTTGCCGGCGACGATCATCTGGACCGGCCGGTCGGCGTCGGCGAAGAGGCCCGCGAGCCGCTCCCGGTCGCTGGCGAACAGCGTGGCCCGCTTGTACGTCGCGAAGCGACGCGCGAAGCCGATGGTGAGGGCGTCGGGGTCCAACGCCTCCTCCGCGGCCGCGACCTCGTGCGCCGGCGCACCCCGCTGCTCCAGCTGGAGGCGCAGGCGCCAGCGCACGAACTCCACGAGCTCACGTCGCCGGTCGCTGTGCAGACGCCACAGCGCGTCGTCGTCGACCTCGTCGACACGCTGCCACACGTCGGGGCGGACCGGGTCGGCGCGCCAGTCCGAACCGAGCGCGTCGTCGTACGTGCGGGCGGAGTCCGCAGCGAGCCACGACGGCAGGTGGATCCCGTTGGTGACGTGGCCGATCGGTACCTCGTGGGCAGGGAGGCCGGGCCACAGCCCGCTCCACATCGCCCGGCTGACCGCGCCGTGCAGCCGGCTGACCCCGTTCGCCCGGGCCGAGAGCCGCAGCGCGAGCACCGTCATGCAGAAGCGCTCCGCCTCGTCGCCCGGGTCCTGACGGCCGAGGCCGACGAACTCGTCCCAGTCGATGTCCAACGACTTCGCGTACATCCCGAAGTAGCGGCCGAGCAGGTCAGGGCCGAAGTAGTCGTGTCCCGCCTCGACCGGGGTGTGCGTGGTGAAGACCAGCTGCGGAGCCGCAGCCGCGCGCGCCTCCTCGAAGTCGACGTCGTGGGTCTCCATCAGGGTGCGGATGTGCTCCAGCGCGAGGAACGCCGAGTGGCCCTCGTTCATGTGGTAGACCGCCGGCTCCTCGCCGATCAGGCGCAGCGCCCGGTACCCACCGATCCCGAGCAGGACCTCCTGGCGCATGCGCATCTCCTCCCCGCCGCCGTACAGCCGCTCGGTGATGCCGCGCTGCTCCGGGCCGTTCGCGGGGACGTTGGTGTCGAGGAGGTACAGCGGGACGCGGCCGACCTGCGCGCGCCAGATCTGCGCGACGACCGCACCGTCGGGGAAACCGAGCTCCACGGTGAGCGGCTCGCCCTCCTCGTCCACCTCGAGCACGAGCGGGAGCTGGTCGAAGTCGTTGCTGGCGGGGTGCTCCTGCTGCCAGCCGGCCTCGTTGAGGCGCTGCGCGAAGTATCCCTGCTGGTAGAGGAGACCGACGCCGACGAGCGGCAGCCCGAGGTCGCTGGCCGACTTCAGGTGGTCGCCGGCCAGCATCCCCAGCCCCCCGGCGAAGATCCGGACGCAGTCGGTGATGCCGAACTCGGCGGAGAAGTAGGCGATGTGGTCGTCGACCTCGCCGTGGACGCGGCGGTACCAGGTGTCGTCGGAGGTCACGTACTCGGTGAGCGAGTCCCGGACCTGTTGCAGGTGCGCGAGCACGTCCTCGTCGGCGGCGGCCTCCTCCAGCCGCTCCTGATCGAGCCGCGACAGCAGCCGGACCGGGTTGCGCCGCGAGGTGATCCACAGCTCGGGATCGAGGCGTCGGAACAGCTCGATGCTGTCGTGATCCCACGCCCAGCGCAGGTTCATGGCGACCTCCCGCAGCGGCTCGAGCGCCGGCGGGAGGGCGGGGACGACGGTGAAGGTGCGGATCGGCCTCATGGCCGACCACGCTACCGTTTCCGCCGGGGCCCGAGGACCCGAGCGGGGATGGTGCGATGCCCGAGCTGCCCGTGATCCAGGCGTTGTCGGAGCGCCTCGAGCCGCTCCTCGCCGGCCATCGGCTCGGGACGGCCGAACCGCTCCAGTTCGCCGCGCTGCGCACGGTCAGCCCGTCGCCGGACGACGTGTCGGGCCGGACCCTGCGCACGGTCGGGGCGCGCGGCAAGTACCTCGTGCTCGACCTCGACGGCCCCAGGATCCTGGTGCACCTCTCGCAGGCAGGCCGGGTCACCGTCGAGGATCCACCGCGGCGCACGCGCCCGAAGCGTGGGGTCGTGCGGCTGCGCTTCGACGACGCGCCGGCGGTGCTCGTCACCGAGTACGGAACGGAGCGCAAGGCGCGGTGGTGGGTGCTCGCCGAGGGCGACGACGGGCCGCTGTCGGTCCTCGGCCCCTCCCCCACCAGCCCGGTCTTCGCACGGTTCGTGCGCGGAGCTGACGACCGCCGGCGGCTGCACACCGTGCTCCGCGACCAGCGGACGGTCGCCGGCATCGGCCGGGGCTGCGCGGACGACATCCTCCACCGCGCGGGGCTCTCCCCGTTCGCGTCCCTCGGGGGGCTCGACGAGGACGCGCGGGAACGTCTCCTCGCCGCGGTCGTCGAGGTGCTGGACGAGGGGCTGGCAGCGGAGCGGGAGCGCGAGGGTGGTCTGCCGCCGAAGCTCGGCGATCACTGGACGGTCCACGCGCGACACGGTGAGGCGTGCCCCCGCTGCGGGTGCGAGCTGCGACGCGTCTCCTACCGCTCCTACGAGATCACCTACTGCCCGGACTGCCAGACCGGCGGTCGCGTGCTGGCCGACCGACGGATGTCGCGCCTCCTCAGGTGAGGGGACCCCCCGCGAGGTCGCGGAGGACCGACGTGGCCGCGTGGTACCCGCACATGCCGTGCACACCGGCTCCGGGCGGGGTCGCCGCCGAGCACAGGTACACGCCCGGGCGGGCACCGTCGGGGGCAGCCAACCGGTACGGATCGAGGCTGAGGCGGGGGCGGGCGAGGAGCTGCAGGCCGTCGTGCGCCCCGGCGGAGATGTCCCCGCCGAGGTAGTTCGGGTTGCGCGCCTCGACCTCGGACGGACCCATGGTGTGTCGCTCCAGGACGACGTCGCGGAAGCCGGGCGCGAAGCGCTCGAGCTGGTCCTCGATGGCCGACGTCATGTCCACCGTGGACCCGTTCGGGACGTGGCAGTAGGCCCACAGCGTGTGGTGTCCCTGTGGCGCCCGGCTCGGGTCGGCGAGCGACTGCTGCGCGACCAGCACGTACGGGCGGTCCGGGTGGCGACCTGCGGCGACGGCCGACTCCGAGGCCGCGATCTCGTGGAGCCGTCCGCCGAGGTGCACCGTGCCGGCGCCGCGGACGGCGGGATCCGACCACGGCGCGGGCTCACGCAGGGCGTAGTCGACCTTGAAGACGCCCGGGCCGCGCCGGTAGCCGGCGAGACTGCGCCGGACGCGGCCGGGGAGCCGGCTCCCGGCGATCGCCAACGCCTGGTGCGGGGTGACGTCGAGCACCACCGCGCGGACCGGGGGCAGCTCTGCCAGGTCGGTGACCGCGTGACCCGTGCGCACCGTGCCGCCGAGAGCGCGCAGGTGGCCGGCGAGCGCGTCGGCGATGGCCTGCGAGCCGCCCCGCGCCATCGGCCACCCCACCGCGTGCGCCGCGATCGCGAGGACCAGCCCGAACGCGGCCGAGGTGGGCCGTCGCAGCGAGAGGAACGAGTGCGCCGCCAGGCCCGCGAACAGCGCCCGGGCACGCTCCCCGCGGAAGCGCAGCCGTGCGTACGTCGTCGCCGGCAGGAGCGCCTGGATCCCGAAGCGGGCGAGCCGGATCGGGTGGCGCGGTACCCGGAGGATCTCACCGAGGAGCGCGTGACGTGTGTGGGGCCAGTCGCGGACGAGCGGCGTGAGGGCCCGGTCCCACGCGAGCCGATCCGTCGCATCCAGGTGGTCGCCGGTCGCACGTGGCGAGCGCTCGAGCGCCACCGCCGGCGCGTCGTCCAACGGGTGGGCGAGCGGCAGATCGGGGTGGACCCACGCCAGACCGTGCTCGTCGAGCGGTAGCCGGGACAGGTACGGGGAGCCCGCGCCGAGGGGGTGGATCGCGGAGCAGACGTCGTGCACGTAGCCGGGCAGGGTCAGCTCGGCGGACCGGGTGCCCCCACCGATCGTCGCGCCGGCCTCCACAACGTGCACAGCGAGCCCGGCATCGGCCAGCCGCACCGCCGCCGCGAGCCCGTTCGGCCCGCTGCCCACGACGACGGCGTCGTAACGCTCACTCATCGGGGAGCAGGACGCGGAAGCGGGCGCCGCCACCCGGTCGGTCCTCCACCCACGTGCGTCCGGCGTGGAGCTCGACGAAGCGGGCGACGAGCGACAGGCCGATACCCGTGCCGGGCTGGGCGTCGTCGCGCGCGGTCGGACCCTGACGGAACGGCTCGAATATCTCCTCCTTCAGGTCGTCGGGCACGCCTGGACCCTGGTCGTCGACCGTGATCAGCGCACCCCGATCGACCGCCTCGACGGTCACGTCGACGTTGGTGCCGGGCGGGCTGTGCTTGAGGGCGTTCGCGATCAGGTTCTCGATGATGCGCTCGACCTTCGCACGGTCCGCGGGGACCTCGACCGGCTCCGTGCGGACGTGGACGAGCCGGTGGGCACCGTCGAGGTGGTCGCCGACGTCCCGTGCCACCGCACCGACGTCGGTCGGCTCCCGGTTGAGGTGCACGATGCCGCGGGAGAGCCGATCGACGTCGAGCAGGTCGGCGAGCAGCCGCTCGAGCTTCTGGGCGTTCTCCTGGAGGCGGTCGAGGATGAGCTCGGTCCGGTCGCCGGAGAGCTCCCCCTGGTACCGACGCAGGACCTCGGCGTACCCGCCGACGGCGGTGAGCGGGGTGCGCAGCTCGTGCGACACCGCCTGGAGGAAGGTCGTCTTCATCTCGTCGACCTCGCGCAACCTGTCCGCGGTGTCCTGCTCCCGTTGGTAGAGGGTCCGCGCGCGCTGCCCCAGACCGCCGATGATCCCGCCGGCGACCACCGCCGCCCCGATGACCACCACCCACTCGGCGGGGCCGGCCTCGTGGTCGAGCGCGCTCAGCACCACACCGTAGACCCCGCCGGCGAGCGCGACCTCGAGGGCGGCCAGCCAGGCTGGGAAGTAGTACGCGGAGAAGGCGACGACGTAGACGAAGAAGACCCCGTACGCCGCCGCGGCGTCCGGGCCGCCGGCCACGATCCCGAGGCCGACGACCACGCTCCCGAACGCGGTCGATCCGGCGATGAACCAGAGCGGCGGGACGGTGAGCCGCACGACCACGAGGTGGACGACCGCAGCCACGTAGCCGGTGACGACGACCCCGACCAGCCACCCGATCCGCAGCCCCTCCCAGTGCGGGACGAGCAGCGAGATGAGCACGAGGGTCGACGCGCTCGTGTACAGGACCGCCCCCACGACGCACATCTCCCGGCGGAGACGTCCCTCGACCTCGAGCACCTCCCACCTCCCACCGGTCATCGGGACGCCGGCCGCGACATGTCGCAGCGGCGGATCCCGCCGACGATGCTAGTGACGGTGCCTCCGGCACCGATGGGAGCCGGGAGGCGACGATCACGATCAGACGTTGCGCGGCCGATCCCGGGGATCGCTCTCACGTCGCTGGGGGAGCCGCATCCGGACCACGAGTCCGCCCCCCGACCGTGGCAGGAGCTCGAGCACGCCACCCAGGCGCTCCACGAGGCGCCGCGAGGCGAACAGCCCCATCCCCAGGCCCCCCTCGACCGAGGCGGTCTCGGTGTCGCGCTGCGCGAAGGGACGGAAGGCGCGGTCCGCCTCCTCGGGGCTGATGCCGGGACCACGGTCACAGACCTCGATGACGACGTCCCGACCGTCACGCCGTGCAGTGACGTCGACCGGCCGGTCGGCTCCGGAGAACTTCAGCGCGTTGTCGAGGACGCACCGCAGCGCGAGGCGGAGCTGCGAGCGCTCCGTGACGAGCGTGGTGGCGTCCGGATCGGTGGTCAGGTGCACGCGCTCTCCGCCCCGCGTGCTCAGCGTCGTGGCGACCTCCTCCACGAGGTCGGCGATGTCAACCGCGGCGCCGTGCTCCCGGAGGTCCCGGTCGACCGTCTCGCTGGCCACCAGCACGACGCTGATCAGGTCCCCGAGGCGGTCGGCGGCGCGCTCGAGCGAGCCGACGAGTCCTCGGGCCGCGGGCGCGACGAGCTCCTCGTGCTGAGCGAGGGCGGTCGCCACCCCGTTGATGACGGTGAGCGGCGTGCGGAACTCGTGCGAGATGCTCTGGATGAGCAGCGCGCGCTGGCTCGCGAGCTCCCGCTCCCGCTCGATCAGCCTGGCCTCGCGCGCGTGCTCGTCACGGAGGGTCGCGACGAACGCCGCGACGAGCACGCCGACGCCGATGAAGAAGGGGCCCCGCGGCAGCCACACCTCGGGGGACGTCGGCACCGCAGCCGGACCGGCGAGCACGGTGGCGGCCATCCCGACGCCGGCGGCCGCGCCGATCCCGAAGCGGAGCGCGGTCAGCACGACGGGGACGTAGAAGAGGTGCCGGCTACCGCCGGCGTCGGTGCCCGAGGCGATCGCCACCGCCCAGCTCGCCCCGAGGGTGACCACGACCGCCGTCGCCCACACCCAGGCCGGTAGGGCGCGCGCCCGCGTGAGCACCCGCCCCACCGGCGGGGACGGCGCGTCGGGGGCCGTACGGCCCGCCCGGCCCACCGCCGTGGGTGCCGCCCGGACCTCACGTCCGGGCGCCCCCCCGTTCACGTCCCCCCGTCCGATCGGCCCCGACCGTGGTCGCGATCCAGGATCGACCGCGCTCACGCGCCCCGGCCTCGGACGTTCAGCCCGAGACGTGGCGCACCGAGGCGAGCGCCGGCCCCGCGTACAGCGCCAGCGCGCCGAGAGCGAGAACCACGATCGTGAGCGTGCGTCGCATCGGTGCCTCCTCGAGGCGATCGGTGCGACGCACGGTGCGTGGGAGGTGTCTCGGAGGTGTCTCAGTCCCGCGCGACCGGCGGGGTCGACCTTGCGCTCACGCGCGTCAGCTGGCGCGCGTTCCCCTGGTCCGTAGCTCGTGACCGGCCTGACGCAGCGCGACCAGGTCACGGCGGATCGTGGCGCTGCTCACGTCGAGGGCGAGGGCCAGATCCTCGACCGTCGGGGCCGCCCCCTGGGACTCGGCCTCCGAGACGAGGCGGACGAGCCGGGCACGACGGACCGTGATGCGGTCGCCGTGCACGTCGTCCTCGGGCGCCGCGACCGTCCACGTGACGACGACCTGCTCGTGATCGTCGAGCGGCCGGCCCGTCGGGGCCGAGTCGCGCGCCAGCCGCATCGTCATCCGGCGCGGTTCGTACGCGGCGTGGGCCGCGACGATCGCGGCGTGCTCCGGGACGCCCGCGAGCGCCCGGTCCCGGGCCGCCGGCTCCACGCCGTCCAGCACCTCCGACAGGCGACCGTGGGCGGCGACGATCGCGGCGCGCGCGTCCTCCGTGCGCCCGGCCGCCTCGAGGGCCCGGTGGTGGGCGAAGTGGACCAGGTACCCGCGAGCGACGCCGGCCCTGAGCGCCGCGACCGCCGCGGTGGTCGCTGCGAGCGCCTCCACCGGCTCGTCGAGCGCGAGCAGCGTCAACGCGCGGACCGCCTCGATCGGGACGGCAAGGTCGGCCAGACCGGCCGCGGTGCAGTCGGCGAGCGCCTCCTCGCAGAGGGGGAGGGCCGCGCTCGGACGTCCCGCGTCCAGCTCCACCTCGGCCAGGCCCTGCATGACCTGCACCCGGAGCCACCGGTCGGGGGATCGCTCCAGGAGCTCGAGCGCCCGGCGACGACGGACGCGGGCGTCCTCGAACCGCCCGGCCGCTCGGTCCACGCCGGCCAGGACGTCGAGGCACTGGGCGACGCCCCGGTCGTCGCCGATCGCCGCGAAGACGGACCGGGCCCGCTCGGCCGCCTCCGACGCACCGGTCCGGTCGCCGAGGTACCGCTGCCGGAGCGAGGCCAGGTTCGCGAGCGCGTGCGCCTCGAGGCGCTCGTTGCCGAGCTCCGCGAGGATCGCGCGCGCCGCCTCGAAGCGGCGGAGCGCCGCCGTGATGCGGCCGCGCAGGTACCCGAGGGTCGCGTGGTTGATGAGGGTCACGGCCTCCCCGTGCCGGTAGCCGATGCTCCGCGTGAGCTCCAGGGCGTGGCGGTAGCCGGCCTCGGCCCGATCCACCTCCCCCCGCTCAGCGTGGACCGCGGCGGCGGCGCCGACGGCCTGCGCCTCGCCACGCGCGTCGCCGGCGGACCCGTACGCGGACCGCGCCGCCTCGAACTCGGCGGTGGCCTCGTCGTAGCGCTGGAGCTCGCGCAGCGCGTTGCCGAGCGCGAACCGCGCGTCCCCACGTCGACGGTCGTCCCCCGCGAGCGCGGCGACGGCCTCGCGCAGCGGGCCCTCGGCCTCGGTGGTCGCCCCCGACCACAGGCGGGCGGTGCCGATCACGGTGAGCGCCGCTCCCCGCACCGCGTCGTCCTCAGCGTCGAGCGCGGTCCGCGCCACCTGCTCGGCCTCGTCGAACCGGTCGGTGTGCGCACGCAGCCAGGCACGGCGGATCGCGACCGTCCTCCCACGATCGGGGTCGCCGCCGACGAGAGCGGCGAGGCGCTCGAGGACCGCGCCCTGCTCGGCACGCTCGCCCAGCACGTCCAGGACCGACTCGTGCTCGGCCAGGAGGTCCGCCCGGACCTCCACGCTCACGGGCGTGCGCTCCATCACCTCCAGCGCCGCGCGCTGGTGGCCGGCGGCGATTCGGTAGGCGTGCGCGGCGACGGCCGCCCGTGCGGCGGCCGTGAGGTAGCGGAACGCCTTCGCCGGGACCTGGCCGACGGTGAAGTGGTGAGCCAGGGTCTCGACGTCGGCGGCTCCGGACTCCTCGAGGGTCCCGCCGACACGTTCGTGCAGCACCCAACGCGCCCGGTCCGCGAGCTGGCGGTAGACGGCGCGGCGGACGAGGTGGTGGCGGAAGACGACGTCGTCGCCGTCCTCCTCGAGGAGCCCGCGGCGCAGCAGGTGGTCCAGCGCGTCCGCGGTGGCACCCGGCGTGAGCCCGGCCGCCCCGGCGAGGATGGACAGCGCAGCGGGCCCGCCCACGACGGCGGCGGCGTCCAGTACCTGGCGGACGGGCTCCTCCAGCTCCCCGAGCCGGGTGGCGACCAGCTCCTCCACCGACGAGGCGAGCGGGAGCTCCTCGGCGAGCGCCGGCCGCTGCTCGGCCGGGTCGCCGGTCGCCGACTCCGAGAGCGCCTCGAGGGTCTCGAGGACGAACAGCGGGTTGCCGCCGGTCTCCGCGTGCACGCGGTCGACGAGCCGCTCGACCCCCGCCAGGACCGGCGCCGCACGGGACACGAGCTCCCCGACGGCCTCGCGGTCCAGGACGTCGAGCTGGACCCGCTCCGGGTCAGCGCGCTCGTCGAGCGCCCGGACCGCGGCCCACGCCGCCTCGTCGTCGCGCAGCTCCCGTCCACGGTAGGTCGCCGCCACCAGGACGGGACGGTCGCGCACCCGGGTCCCGAGGGCCTCGAGGAGGCGGAGTGTCTCCTCGTCCGCCCAGTGCAGGTCCTCCGCGACGATCAGCAGCGGCGCGATCTCGCCGAGCGCGAGCACGACGTGCGCGAGCGCGTCGCGGAGCCGCTGCGCCGCCTGCATCCCGTCGAGGGCGCCGAGCGGTGATCCCCGCCCCCGCCGCAACGCCGGGAGCAGTTCGGCCGCCGCCTGCAGCCAGACCGGCTCGAGTCGGTGCGCGAGCTGCTCCACGCGCACGGGGGTGAGCGCCCGCTCGAGCGCGTCGAGCACCGGCCCGTACGCACGGGCCCCACCAGCCTCCGCCGCGCGCGCCCACAGGACGGTGAAGCCGCGCCACTGCGCGTCGTCGCCGAGCTGCGCCGCCAGCCGCGTCTTGCCGACACCGGCCTCCCCCTCGATCAGGGCGACCCCGCCGTGACCGGCGAGCGCGTCCTCGAGCCGCGCCACGAGCACCGAGCGCTCGCTCCCCCGACCGACCAGGGGTACCGCGATGCGGTCGTCGGCCGGGTCACCGGGGACCGTCGTTGTCCGTCGCCCACCCTCGCGCTGCGCCGTGATCCGGGCCAGGAGCCGGCGTGTGCTCTCCGCCGGCTCGGCGCCGAGCTCCTCGGCGAGCACGGAGCGGCAGCGCTCGTACTGGGCGAGCGCCTCGCTCGGACGGCCCAGCAGCACGCAGAGACGCATCACCTCCCGGTGCGCGTCCTCGCGCAGGGGGTCGTGGTTGGTGAGGCGCCGCGCGTAGACCAACGCCTCCTCGTAGGCTCCTGCGGACTTGCGGCGGCTGACGAGCTGTCCGAGCGCGCTGAGGTGGGCCTGGGCCAGCCGGTGCTGCTCGGCGAGGATCCACTCGTCGAAGTAGCCGGCCAGCAGGTCGCCACGGTAGAGCTCCACCGCGCGCCGCAGCGCGGCGTCGACGTCCGCGGGACGGTCGGCGTCGAGCGCGGTGCGGGCCGTGGCCAGACCGGTCTCGAACTCCTCGACATCCAGCCAGTACGTGGCGGACGTGTCGAACGACAGGGCGTCCGGGCGCACGTCGAGGTGGGCGACGCCGCCGGCGAGCTCCCCGAGGGCGTCCTGGATCTGCCAGAGGGTGTGGCTGAGGCGTCGCCGACCGCGGGCCTCGGGCAGGTCCGGCCAGAACAGCGTCGCGATGCGCCCCCGCGGGTGGGACCGGTCCCGGTTGAGGACGAGGTACGCGAGCAGCGCGCGCCCGGCCCGGGAGGGGATCGGTGGCAGGGCTCCACCGGCGCGCTGCACCGTGAACCCTCCGAAGAGGAGGATCTCCAGCGGCTGCGCCATCGTCGGCCCTCCCGGTGGTGGGCCCGGCAGGGATCGAACCTGCAACCGACCGGTTATGAGCCGGGTGCTCTGACCGTTGAGCTACGGGCCCGGGGAGGTCGATTGTACGCTGCGGGCCGGACCCGCCCGGCAGCCGGTCAGCCGGTCTTGGCCCATGGGGGTGGTCCGAAGGGGTGTTCGGTGGCGATCTGGCCGCTGGTGAGGTCGCCCACCGGACGTTGCGTGCCGTTCACGACGATCAGGAGCGGGTTCTCGGGCAGAGCCTCGGCGACGCGGACACCCAGCGCGGGGATGCGATCTCGGCCGGGCTCGACCGGCAGGACGATGAGATCGTCGGGTCCGGTCCGGGCGTGTAGGGCGGTGATCACGTCTCGGGGATCGTGCTGGTAGGTGCCGTCGAGCACCTCGGTCGCGACCTCGGCGATCCCCGGGTCGTCCGCTTCCGTCACGACGATCGTCGGTCCCGGCTGCGCGGCGCGGAGCCGACGGACGGTCTCGACCGCGAGCGCGTAGCCACCCCACCCGCCCGGTTCCATGCTGCCGGCCGGGACCGCGATGACGATGCGCTCGATCGGTCGCTCGTCCAGCCTGCCGATGATGGTCGGGACGGCCGCGCGGACGACGATCTCGTCGAGGATCCCCCCGAACAGGGCCTCACGACGGTGGGTGGTGCCCTTCCATCCGACCACCATCAGGGTGGCGCGCCGCTCCACGACGAGGTGATGGATCCCCGCCGGGGGTGAAGCATCGACCCGGATCGCTGTGCTGGCCTCCACCCCGAAGGACAGCGCCATCGCGGTCGCCTCGTCCCGGACGGCGGTGACCTCGTCGCGGTCCTCCTCGGTGGTGTCGGGCGGGATGATGATCGCCGGCACGACCCGGCCCGAGTCCGGCAGTGCGATGGAGGCGGCCAGTCGTACCAGCGGTCGGGCGGACTCGGGTCGCACCACAGGGACCACCACGGTCGCGCCGATCTCGGTGCGCGGCGGAGGATGGGGCAGTTGGCGGGCGTAGCGGTTGGCGAGCCACGAGCTCAGCAGGCAGGTCACGGCGATGACCGCGATCACGGCGTTCAGCGTCACGGTGTCGATCAGCCCGATCTCGACCCCGACGATGATCGCGGCCAGGGTCGCCGCGGCTTGCGCGGACGACAGGGAGAACATCGCCCCGATCTCGGGTCGTTCGTAGCCGAACCAGCGTCCCGTGCCCTCGGCGGCGATGAACTTCGCCAGCAGCGCGATCGCCGTGAACGCCGCGCCGAGCAGCAGCGCCCGACGGTCGAGCAGCACGCGCGGGTCGATCAGCAGCCCGACCGAGATGAGGAACAGCGGGATCATGAACTGGTTGCCGAAGAACTCCAGGCGCTCCATCAGGGCGCTGCTGGACGGCACGAGCCGGTTCATCGCCAGCCCGGCGAGGAACGCACCGACGATCCCCTCTATCCCGGCCAGTTCCGCGGACCCCGCGAACAGGAACACCACCGCGATGACGAACAGGAACCGCACGCCCGTGTCCTGCCCGAGACCCGAGAAGAACCGTCGGCCCAGCGCCGGTAGCACCCAGATCGCGATCACCACCAGCGCGAACATCGCGGGGATCAGCGTGAGCCAGAACGCCGGTCCGATCGCACCGCGGTGGATCCCCGCTACGACCGCCAGCACCAGCAGCGCCGCGGTGTCGGTCAGGATGGTCGCCCCGACCGTGACCGACACGCCGCGGTTGCGCGCCGTCCCGAAGCGCTGGAACTCGGGATAGGCGACCAGCGTGTGCGAAGCCCAGCACGACGCGAGCAGCACCGCCGCGAGCACCTCGAAACCCAAGGCCAGCATCGCCGCGGACCCCAACAGCATCGGGACCGCGAACGAAGTGACCCCGAAGGTGAACGACGCCCGACGGTGCGAGATGAACTCGTCGAGGTCCAGCTCCAGACCGGCGATGAACATCAGGTACAGGAGTCCCCCCGCGCCGAGAAGCTCCACTCCGCCCGTACGCTCGAGCACCCCGGCGACCCCGGGGCCGATCAGCATCCCGGTCAGCACGAACCCGACCACCACCGGGACGCGCAGCCGGTGCGCGACGACCGGGACGATCAGGATGAGCGCGAACAGCAGGCCGAACACCCAGGCGGTCTCGGCTTCGTTCAGCGGCAATGCGGGCAGATGGAAGGGCACGTGGATCGCTCCCTGGTCAGGCGGCCGGGATCACCGGACGCGGGTCGGCTCGTACAGTCGCGCGGACGCAGCCAACAGAGGTCGCCGGACGGACAGGCCGTGGGGTAGCGCTAGGACAACGTCGCCGACTTCGCCGACCGACGCCATGGCGTGCCTGAGACCGGACCAACTTGGTTCCACCGCGACGACGGTCAACTCGTCGGGCTCCGCGAAGGGGGCACCTGGGGTGGGTCCCGCTTCGAGGACGCAGGGATCGGTCAGTCCTGCGGCGACGAGCTCCCGGACCGGTGCGCTGGGCCGCCCGCCACTCATCACGACCGGAGCCTCGCACGGTGCTGCGACGCGGCGAGCTGTCTCCACCGCGAGGCGCACAGCCGCCAGCGCTCCCTCCGACGCTCGCCCCACGAGCGGTCGCAGCTTGACCCGCGGCCACCACTCGCGATCCACCCGAGCGACGAGCAATGGTGTGCGGACCTC
>CAZADJ010000006.1:23165-32693 GCA_964483845.1 uncultured Actinomycetota bacterium
GGTACATCGCTGCGGCCCCCTCCTCGGATGAACCACTCCGCGAGGAGACGCGACGACGACCCCTCCCGACGCCTACGGGGTTAGCTGACGGGCTCGGGCGGGAAGTTCGCCCTACCGGACCATCGCGGTCCGGATTCGCCCCATGAGGTCCCCGAACGTCCAGTTCCGGACGCAGGACCCCGGGTGGGTCCCCCGCTCCGACGATCATCGTCGGACTCGGCGTAGCCCCGGAGCCTACGCCCCGGTTGCGGCGCTCGCCACGATCCGACCCCGACCAACGCCCCCGGCCACCGGCTGCCGGGCTCCACCGGCCGCTGATGCGACGTGCGACGCTACCCGCCGTCGCCGACGGTCACGTCGACGGTTACGCGATGACCGGCCCGTTGCGAGCCGAACCGCACGCCGTCGCGGTACGTCGTTTCGAAGCCCTCGATGATGATGGTGCCGGGTCGCTCAGCAACGAGCGTCACGACGACCTGCTGCGGGGAGCGGTGGAACCGCGCGCCGCGTGCCGGGTGCCGCTCGGCGCAGTGCTCGCTGAGCGTGCCGGCAACGACACCGACGCTGCCCTCCGAACACACGGACAACGTCGCCTCGAAGGGGACGGAGCCGCCCCCTTCGACCGGGACGACCTCACGGAGCTCGACGGGACGCGCGGCGCTCAGTCCGGTGTCGATGTGGATCTCGGAGCCGGCCTCGACGGGGCCGGCGTGTGTCTCCCCGTGCGCCCGGTCGCCGAAGGCGCTGGGGGTGAGCATCCACGACACTGCGAGGACCAGCGCCGCCGTGACCCCCCCGATCGTCGCCCATCGGCGGCCGCCACCGTCGTTCCGAGGTGCTCTGTCCGCGGCTCTCGACATCCGGAACCGGTCCTCGCTTTGCTCGATGACACTGTGGGCCGTGTGGCTCACTCTTCGGGGATGTGACCCCAGTTGTTGCGGGTGTAGGGCCGGCAGCTCTCGCCGGTGAGTAGGTCCCAGAAGGCGTCGCAGCTGCCGTCGAGGCGCAGCTCGATGGCGTCGATGTCGTCGTCGAGGTTGAAGACGGTCCCGGCGATCTCCTCCATGAAGCCGGGCGCGACGAAGCTGGCCTGCTCCGGGGTGAGCTCGTCGGGGAGCCCGGTCAGGTCGATGATGGCCGACGTGTTGTCCTCGGCCAGCTGAGCGTCGAGGAGCGCGACGTCACCGGTCTGGGCGAGGGTGGAGGTGAACCCCTGGGCCTCCTCGTCGGGACGCGGCCCGGCGAGCAGTTCGCTGAGTGCCGCTTCGATCGGTTCGACGTCGTCGGGCACCTCACGCGTCACCGGTACCAGGCCGAGGGTGCCCTCGCCGAAGACCCCTTCGCAGTAGAAGTAGACGGCGACCTGGTCGTCGGCGGGCTCAGGGGAGCTGCCCGCGAGGTCGGTGCACTGCGCGGCCTCAGCGCCGGTCTCGTCGGCCGGTGCCTCCTCGGCCTCCCATGCGACCAGCGAGGACGCGATCGCGGCCAGCTCGTCCTCGAGACGGGATTCGGAACCGGGGCGGTCGATGTCGACGTGGGCGTCGATGCCGACGGTCGACAGCCACAGTGCGTGCGCCCCGCAGGCACCGTCCTGCTCACGCCAGACGACGCCGACGTCACCCTGGCCGGGCTCACCGTCCCACACCAGCCAACCCGTGTGCCCGGCGACGTCGAGCTCGCGGGGCCCCGTCGGCGCTGGTACGGCGTCGGGGTCGTGGATGGTGGTCAGTTCCACGGTGGGCGCGGCGGCGGTGCGGCGCGTCGTGGGGTCGAACGCCCCGGGATCGGCAGACCACACGCTGTGCGCGTCGTTGTCGTCGCGGTCGGCGTCGCCCGCCTCGACCAGGACGGGGTCGTCCTCGCCCCCCCACGGCAGGTACGTGGGCCGGTAGGGAGCAGGGGCACAGCCGTCGGCGACCTCCGGCGCCGGGGAGGGCTGCTCCACGACCGGTGGCGGGACCTCGTTGGCCTCCACCATGGTGAGCACGACCCCGGCCGCACCCGCGACCGCGACGAGCACCACACTGGCGACCGCCGCGATCCGCGTCACGATCAACCGCCGGCCCCGCCCACGGATCCACGCCAGATCCGGCGGGCCGCTGGGCTCGGGGGCTGCGTCACGCAGCACCTGGTGGATATCACGGCTCATCGGACACCCTCCTCGGCCGCCAGTCCCTCCCCGAGCACGTCGCGCAGCGCGACGATCGCCCGGTGGGTGAGCGAACCCACCGCAGACGGGCTCCGACCCAGCATCTCGGCGGTCTCGGCCACGGAGTGACCGAAGAAGTAGCGCAGCACGATCGCCTCCCGCTGGGCTGCCGGCAACCCGGCGACGGCCTCACGCACCGCGACCACGTCGGCCGCGTCAGGGTCACGGTGCGTGGTATCGATCTGACCCCCACCGCGATGTCGGGCACGCCGCTCGGCCTGCCAGCGACGGAACCGGGAACGGGCCAGGTTCATCGCCACGCGCCGCACCCACGCCCCCGGCCGCTCGTAGCGCCGGACACGGCCCCAATCGCGGTACGCCCGCGCCAGCGCCTCCTGGGCGACCTCCTCCGCGACATCGCGATCGCCGCACCACAGGGCCAACGCACCCACGAGACGAGGGAACTCCCGCGCACAGAACGCATCGAACTCATCGCCCACGACGACCTCCACCCGTCCGCCGCCGGGGTGCCACACCCTGCACCGACCCGGCGGCCTCCCCCTGGGACGGCACCCCGCCACCCCCCGGAGCAGCTGCACCACGCCCACAGCGCAGACGCGCCGCCAGCCACGCGAGGCGACGTCGGCGCCAGCGCCGCCGCCTGCGGGTGACCGCATCTATCACCGTCTCAGGCACCGTGGCGAGCCCGACCTCTGCGCAGCCCCCCGCCCGTGCGGCTGTCACCACCGCGAGGAGAGACCGCGACCACGATGATCGCCGAGACCGCAACCACGATCGCCACCACCCCCACGCTGACCACCAAGTTCGTCAACACGACCATCTCCCGACCCCGCTCACCCGGCCCACGAGGCCGGCTCATCTCCCTCGTTGTCACCCTGCACACGCACGAGGGGCCCGACCCGTCACGCACCGATCCGCCCGACCTCGTCGACGATCGGCCCGGCGTGCCGCGCGAACGCGCCCTGCGATCTCCCCGCCAGCCTGCCAGGTGCGATGCCGTTCGATCCCGCCCGACCACCCGTTCGCGATGCCGCCCCCGCCAACCGGCCACTGTCCGGACGGCCCTGCATGTGGGATCACGTCTCTCGTCACTGCGTACGGTCCGCCGCACGCCGAGTCCGACCGCGAGGGTCGGAGCGGGGGATCCAGGTACGTGGGGCGAATCCGGAGCAGGCGCTTCGGAAGGGTCACCTTCCGGCCCGAGCCCGTCAGCTAACTCCGCAGGCGTCAGGGAGGGGTCCGTTCGCATGCGCGGGCTCCGACGGGACCGATCGTCGCGCGGGAGCCAGCACGATGCGAACGCCACGTCCACCTCTCCGTTCCTGTGGCTCGGCCGGGCCACGGGTGGCGAAACTCCCCTGGGTCGTGCTGACGCTCGTTGCCATGCTCCTCGGTGCCTGCACGACACCCCGGATGCGTGCTGAGGCGTTCCCGCCGGTCGTGTGCTCGGTGGAGGACGCCGGTGGGACCGAGCACCTCGCGTCGGTCGAGGTCGACGGTGCCTCGGCCACGGTCCAGTCGGGCGACCTGACCTTCGAGGTCGACTACCGCTCGCACCCTGACGGTCGGATCCTGGAGACCACGATCCGGCGTTCCTCTGGCGAGGTCATCGAACGGGTGGCCTATCTCGTCCCCGGCCGGGAGCTGTTGCGGAACCAGTTCGGGCCCGAACGGGCGCAGCTCACGGGCTCGCACGAGATCGCCCCCGAGGGGACCGATCGGCTGCGGTGGAGCTGCGCCGTCGGGAGCCGCGGTGAGCCCGCGGAGGACCGCTGATGACGATGCTGGAACCGCTCGGTCACCACGACCTGCTGCTGTTCTGGCTGCAACTGCTGGTGTTGTTCGTCGCTGCCCGCGGGCTCGGCCTGCTCGCGCAACGGTTCGGACAACCGTCGGTGATCGGTGAGCTGGCCGCGGGTCTGGTCGTCGGGCCGTCGCTGCTCGGTCGGCTGTTCCCCGACGTGGCCGCCTGGCTGTTCCCGGGTGACGATGTCCACTCCGGGATCCTCCTGGCGGTGGCGTGGATCGGGGTGATCCTGCTGCTGGTGGAGACCGGTTTCGAGACCGATCTCGCGCTGTTGAGCCGCATGGGGGGATCCACGGCGATGGTGCCGCTGGGGAGCCTGGTGCTCCCGCTGGCCCTCGGGATCGGTACGGGCTTCGTCATGCCCGACGTGTTCGTGGCCGAGGGCCGGACCATCTTCGCGCTGTTCATCGGGGTGTCGTTGGCCATCTCGGCGCTCCCGGTGGTGGCCAAGGTCCTGATCGAGTTGCGCCTGATGCGTCGCAACGTCGGACAGGTGATCATCGCTGCAGGCATGGTCGACGACATCGTCGGCTGGATCATGCTGTCCACGCTGGCAGGGGTAGCGAGCGCCGGGCGGTTCGAAGCCGGACGTCTGGGTCTGACGGTCGCCGCACTCGTGGCGTTCATCGGGCTGGCCTTCACCCTCGGACAGCGCGCCACGGACTCGGTCCTGCGACGGTCGCTGCACAGCCGCCACGACGGGACCGCCCTTCCCTTGACGGCCGTGATGCTCATCGTCCTGGTGTTCTCGGCTGTCACCCAGGCGATCCAGATCGAGGCGGTGTTCGGCGCGTTCGTCGCCGGGATCGTGATCGCCCGTTCCCGCTACTTCCATCGTGACGTAGAGGCCACGATCCACGGGTTCACCCACGCCCTGTTCGCGCCGGTGTTCTTCGCGACGGCAGGGATGTACGTGGACCTCGGGGCGCTCGCCGATCCGACGGTCGCCCTGTGGGCGGCGATCGTGCTGGTCGTGGCCAGCGTCGGCAAGCTCGTCGGCTCGTACATCGGCGGACGGATGGGGCCACTGGGCCACCGCGAGTCGATCGCGGTCGGCGTCGGTCTCAACGCCCGGGGCGCGCTGGAGATCATCATCGCGACGATCGCGCTGTCGATCGGCGTGTTCAACCAACAGGCCTACACGGTGATCGTCCTCCTCGCGATGACCACCTCGATGATGGCGCCGCCACTCCTGCGGTGGGCTCTGTCCAACATCTCGGCGAGTGACGAGGAGGCTGAGCGGCTGGAGCGTGAGGAACTGCTCGCCGAGAGCGTCATCGCGAAAGCCCGCAACGCGCTGCTCCCGACCCGTGGCGGGGCCAACTCCGCGATGGCGGCCCACGTACTGGACCTGGCCCTTCGCGAGGAGGCTCACGCCACGGTGCTGCTCGTGCAACCTCCGGACGGCACGCCGGCGCAAGACCACCTGGCGCAGCTCGTCGAGGACGTGTTCGACGAACGGGACACCGCACTGCGCGTCCAGAGGTCCGATGACGTCCCCGGGACGATCCTGGAGGAGGCGAGCTTGGGCTACGACCTCCTCGCACTCGGCCTCAACGAGGACTTCCGGGGGACGCACCGGATGTCCGATCCACTGCAAGCGATCATCAGCGGCTCCCCCGTCCCGATCCTGCTGGTGCGTCGAGCGCTGGGCATGCGCCATGAGGATGACTACACGACCGTCCGCTTCCGGCGCCTCATGGTGCCGGCGACCGGCACCGTGACCGGCCGCGCGGCCGAGGAGTTCGCGTACACGATCGGCGACCGGCACGACGCGGAGGTCGACGCCGTACACGTGCTCTCGAGGACGGACCGCTTCGGTCCGGAGGCCGAGCCGCCGGCCGTCGGACAGCTGGAACGCGCCCGCTCCCTCGCTGAGCGGTTCGGACGCGGCGTCTCCCCGGTCCTGCGCGTCGGCTCCGTCGCCAGCCGCGAGATCCTGGCTGCCGCCGACGACCACGGCACCGACCTCGTGGTGATCGGCACACAGCTGCGGCACCACGAGGACGGGAGCCCGTTCCTGGGTCACGGCACCGAGTTCCTCCTCGAGCACGCCCGCCAGACGGTCGTCGTGGTCGTCTTCCCGGCGAACGTGACCGGGTGACCGACGGACTCGATGGCCGCGTCGCGAGTCGGGGCCGAGACCGGTCAGAGGCCCGACCGAGCTCGCGCCGTCCGGACGCCCGCTCCCGGTGCACATGCGCACGGGAGGAACGAGCGGGGGGTCAGTACAGGAACATCGGCTTGCCGGCGACGTGACGCACCTTCGGTCGGTACTCGTCGACGTCGTACAGGGCGTCGACGTCCACGCGCTTGGCCCCCTCGCCGGTGACGGAGATCGGGGCGTTCGTGTACGTGCCGCTGCGCAGCGCCACCATCCGACCGAGCGATCCGTCGACGGCGAGGTCCGCGGCCATCACCGCGTAGTTGGTCGCGACCATGAGGTCGAGCGAGTCCGGGGCCCCGGAGCGCATCAGGTACCCGAGCGTCTGCTCGACGATGCCGACGCCGGTGATCTCCTTCAGCGCCTCCCCCAGCTGCTGGCCGATCCCGCCGAGCTTGCGGTGGCCGAAGGCATCCTCCTCGCCACGCAGGTGGATGTGGCCCCCCTCCAGCCGCGCCCCCTCCGAGACCGTGACCATCGCGTAGTGGGACGGGTTCGCCGCACGGTCGTCCATCAGGAGGCCGGCGAGCCGGTCGACGTCGCAGGGGACCTCGGAGATCACCGCGCGGTCGACGTTGGCGAGGTAGGCGGAGATCAGCGAGGTCTCGCCGCTGTACCGACCGAACAGCTCCACGACGGCGAGGCGCTCGTGGCTGCCGGTGCTCGTGCGCAGCTGGTGGATGAACTGGACGCTGCGCGAGACCGCGGTCGAGAAGCCGATGCAGTAGTCGGTGCCGTGGACGTCGTTGTCCATCGTCTTCGGGATCGCGACGATCGGGACGCCCTCCCGGTGGAGGCGGAGCCCGTAGGACAGGGTGTCGTCGCCGCCGATCGGGACGAGCGCGTCGAGCTCGAGCGCCTCGATGTTCGCGAGGACGTGCTCGGTGCAGTCGAACGGTCCCTCGCCCTCGAAGTCCCCGGCGAGGAACGGCGGCAGCTCCGTGGGACGGACCCGGCCGGGGTTCGTCCGGGAGGTGTGCAGCATCGTCCCGCCGGACCGGTCGATGGTGCGCACCGCGCTCTTGTCCAGGGGGACGGTGCACCGCTCGAGGGCCTCGGGGTCGTCGGGATCGAGCTCGAGCAGGCCGGCCCAGCCACGCCGCAGCCCGACGACCTCGTGTCCGTCGTCGATGACGCGGTGGACGAGCGCTCTGATGCACGGGTTGAGCCCCGGGACGTCACCACCGCCGGTCAACACCCCGATGCGCACCAGCACCCTCCTCGTCGTGTCCGGTCACGGCCGCCGACCACGCCCCTCGCGAACGTAGCGTCCACGACCATCAGGGGCTCACGGCTCGGACCGACCCGTCGCGCGGCTCGTTCTGCTCGTCACCGACGGCCGCCGGCAGCGGATCGCGGGGGTCACGACCCCGGACCGCCCGCCCCCGTGCGCTCCTCGATCGCGGCCACCTTGCCCGTGAGCGCGTCCTCCACCCCGGCGCGGTGGTCGATCTTCATCACGACGCTGACCCGGGGGGCCGCCTCGGCCACGGTCTCCACGCACCGCCGGACGACGTCCATCACCTCGTCCCACTCCCCCTCGATGTTCGTGAACATCGCGTTGGTCTCGTTGGGGAGCCCCGACGCACGCACGATGCGCACCGCATCGGCGACCGCATCGCCGACCGACTCCCCGACCCCGAGCGGCGTGACCGAGAACGCGACCAGCACGGCTACCTCCCTGTCGCTCCCGCCACATCCTGCCACCCTGGCGCCGAGCCACGCGTCCGGCCGCGCGTCGCGTCGCACGTGCGGTCCGGCAGCGCGCCCGGCCCTCCGGCAGACTGGAGGCGATGATCCGGCGTTCACCGCTCCCGACCGGTCTGCTGGCCATCGCCTCGGCGGTGGCCGGGCTGCTCATGCTCACGGCCGGTCCGGGTCTGGGTCAGGACGAGCACACGGTGCTGGTCACCGAGGTGTCCGGGCCCATCACCCCGGTGATCGCCGAGCACCTCGAGGACGCGGTGGCGGCCGGTGTCGCCGACGACCACGAGGTCCTCGTCGTGCGCATGGACACGCCCGGCGGCCTGGGCGACTCCATGCGCACGATCGCGCAGAACTTCCTCACCGCGGACGTCCCGGTCGTCATCTGGGTCGCCCCTGCCGGCGCCGGCGCCGCCTCCGCCGGGTACGTGATCGGTACCTCAGCGCACGTGTTCGCCATGGCGCCGGCGACGAACACCGGTGCAGCGACCCCGATCGACATGGAGGGCGGTGAGGTCATCGACAAGGTCGTGGAGGACTTCGCCGAGTACACGAAGGAGATCGCGGACCACCGCGGCCGGAACACCGAGTTCGCCGAGGACGCCGTCCGCGAGGGGAGCTCGATCGGCGCGACGGAGGCGGTGGAGATCGGCGTCGCGGACCTCATCGCCGCCGACCTGACCACCCTGCTGGACGAGATCGACGGCACCACCGTCAGCATGGGCGAGGACGAGGAGGTGACGCTGTCCACGGCCGGCGCGACGCCGGTGGACTTCGAGATGTCGTGGACACGCCGCCTCCTGCAGGCGCTCGCGAACCCGAACCTGGCCTTCATCTTCTTCGCGCTCGCCCCGCTGGCGATCCTGTGGGAGATCGCCAACCCGGGGATGGGTCTCGGCGCGATCGCCGGCGCCATCATGCTGATCCTCGCTCTGTACTCGCTGGCGGTGCTCCCGGTGAACCTCGCCGGCCTCGCGCTGCTCGTCATCGCGGTCGTGCTCTTCATCATCGAGGCGTTCGCCCCGGGGACGGGTGTGGCCGCCGGCGGCGGCGCGGCGGCGCTCGTCCTGGCAGGATTGTTCCTGTTCCAGCGACCGACAGGCATCGGGGTGGACTGGTGGGTGATCGCGCCGACGGCGGTCTTCACCGCCCTGATCGCCCTCGGCCTGGCGGTGCTCGTCCGCCGCACCTGGGCGGAGCGCCCCAGCACCGGCGAGGAGGCCTACGTCGGCGCCAGGGCCGAGGTGCGCTCGTGGGAGGTGGAGACCGGCCAGGTCTTCTTCGACGGCGCCCTGTGGCGTGCCCGGACCACCGGTCACGGGTTCGAGCCCGGTGAGCGCGTCCGGGTCGTCGACCGCGACGGCCTCGAACTGATCGTCGAGCCGGAGCGCCCGACTGACGACGATCCCGACCGACCATCTTCGTCCGAACGTGAACCCGAGAAGCAGGAAGGCAGCTAAGTGGAGACGCTCCTCATCGGGACCGGTGCCGTGGTCGTCGTGATCGGCATCATCCTCGCGAACGCGATCAAGATCGTCCAGGAGTACGAGCGGGGGGTGATCTTCCGGCTCGGCCGGGTCATCTCCGGACCGAAGGGGCCGGGGCTCTTCCTGATCATCCCGATCGTCGACCGCATGGAGATCGTCTCCCTGCGGACGGTGACGATGGACATCCCGCCCCAGG
>CAZADJ010000007.1:0-28142 GCA_964483845.1 uncultured Actinomycetota bacterium
CACGCTCGTCCGGGCCGGCTCATCGTCGTCGGGTCCTGTACGCATCCTGCCGCGTCCGCTCCGGGGCCCCAACCCGTCGGTGGAGTGTCTCGGTGCCGCCTGTGACACCGAGCCACTCCATCGATGGTGCTCAGCCCTCGCGTGGCCGTCGATGGCGTGCGTCAGTGCCGCCTGCGGCACGGAGCCACTCCATCGATGGTGCGCACCGGTGGGGCGGTGGCCCCGGCGGCGGGGCGAGGGGCGCGGGCCCGATCAACGCGAACGCGTGTTCGGGAACGAGTTCCTCGCTACCCTCTCGCCGGAGACTTCCCCGCACACCGACGGCCCGACGACGACGAGGCGCAGCGTGGCGAGCGAGCAGATCACCATCCGGGGGGCGCGTGAGCACAACCTGAAGGACGTCGACCTCGTCCTGCCCCGCGACGCGCTCATCGTCTTCACCGGCCTGTCCGGGTCGGGGAAGTCGTCCCTGGCCTTCGACACGATCTACGCGGAGGGCCAGCGGCGGTACGTCGAGTCGCTCTCCGCCTACGCGCGGCAGTTCCTGGGACAGATGGACAAGCCGGACGTCGACTTCATAGAGGGGTTGTCGCCGGCGATCTCCATCGACCAGAAGTCGACCTCGCGCAACCCCCGGTCCACCGTCGGGACCATCACCGAGATCCACGACTACCTCCGCCTGCTGTTCGCCCGCATCGGGATCCCGCACTGCCCGAGCTGCGGGGAGCGGATCGCCAGCCAGACCGCCGAGCAGATCGTCGACCAGGTCGCGGAGCTGCCGGGCGGGACCCGGTTCCAGGTGCTGGCCCCCGTGGTCCGTGGCCGCAAGGGCGAGTACCGCGACCTCTTCGACGACCTGCAGGGCGAGGGCTACGCGCGCGTGCGCGTCGACGGGGACGTGCACGACCTGACCGATCCGCCGCAGCTCGACAAGCAGCGCAAGCACGAGATCGAGGTCGTGATCGACCGGCTCGTCCAGAAGGGGGAGATCCGCCGGCGCCTCGCCGACTCGATCGAGACCGCGCTGCAGCTCGCTGAGGGCGTGGCGATGATCGAGATCGTCCCGACGCGCGAGGAAGCCGAGGAGGGCGCCGAGGCGGAGGTGCGCACGTTCTCCGAACACCTCGCCTGTGCGAACTGCGGGCTGTCGTTCGATCAGCTCGCGCCGCGCAACTTCTCCTTCAACTCCCCGTACGGGGCGTGCGAGGAGTGCTCCGGCCTCGGGACGCAGCTACGCGTCGACGAGGAGCTCGTGCTCGGCGACCCGGACCTGTCGGTGGCGGAGGGCGTGATCCTCCCGTGGGCCGGGGGCAACCGGTCGCAGTACTACAGGCAGATCCTGAAGGCCGTCGTGGAGGATGCGGGCGCGGACCCCGAGGCGCCCTGGGCGGACCTGCCCGAGGACGCGAAGGGCGCGGTGCTCGACGGCATCGACCACAAGGTGCACGTCACCTACCGGAACCGGTACGGACGCAAGCGCTCGTACAAGTCGAAGTTCGACGGGGTGATGGGCTGGCTGCTCCGTCGGCACGCCGAGACCGACTCGGACCACGTGCGTGCCCAGGTCGAGCAGTACATGCGCGAGGTGCCGTGTCCGACCTGTGACGGTCGGCGCCTCCAGCCGCTCGCGCTCGCGGTCACGGTCGGGGACCGGTCCATCTCCGACGTCTCCGCCCTGTCGGTCGCGGACGCCGAGGCCTACGTTGCCGGGCTGGAGCTGAGCGACCGTGAGGAGCTGATCGCGGCCCGGGTCCTGAAGGAGATCCGCTCCCGGCTCCGGTTCCTCCTCGACGTCGGCCTCGAGTACCTCACGCTCGACCGCCCGGCGGGGTCGCTCTCCGGTGGGGAGGGGCAGCGGATCCGTCTCGCGACGCAGATCGGCGCGGGGCTCGTCGGCGTCCTGTACGTCCTCGACGAGCCGTCGATCGGCCTGCACCAGCGCGACAACGCCCGGCTCATCGAGACGCTCATCCGGCTCCGCGACCTCGGCAACACGCTCATCGTGGTCGAGCACGACGAGGCGACGATCGAGGCCGCCGACCACATCGTCGACATCGGCCCGGGCGCTGGGGAGCACGGTGGCGAGATCGTCCACTCGGGGGAGCTCGACGAGCTGCTCGAGCTCGACGGCTCCATCACCGGCCGCTACCTACGCGGCGACCTCGAGATCCCGATCCCCGGGGAACGGCGCGAGGTCGACCGGGACCGGAGCGTCACGATCCACGGCGCCACCGAGCACAACCTCCGCGAGATCGAGGTCACCTTCCCGCTGGGGTTGTTCATCTGCGTCACCGGTGTCTCGGGCTCCGGGAAGTCGACCCTCGTCAACGACACGTTGGGACGGGTGCTCAAGCGGCACGTCTACGGGTCGCGCGAGGCGCCGGGGCGGCACCGCAAGGTCGAGGGGCTCGACCATGTCGACAAGGTCGTGGTCGTGGACCAGTCGCCGATCGGGCGCACCCCGCGCTCGAACCCGGCGACCTACACCGGCGTGTTCGACCACATCCGCAAGCTGTTCGCCTCCACCCCGGAGGCGAAGGTCCGCGGCTACAAGCAGGGCCGGTTCTCGTTCAACGTGAAGGGGGGTCGCTGCGAGGCGTGCAAGGGGGACGGGACGCTCAAGATCGAGATGCACTTCCTGCCCGACGTGTACGTCCCGTGCGAGGTGTGCAAGGGTCGCCGGTACAACCGCGAGACGCTGGAGGTCCACTACAAGGGCCGGACGATCTCCGAGGTGCTCGACATGACCGTGGAGACCGCCCTCGGGTTCTTCGAGAACCAGCCGACGATCGCGAAGTACCTGCGGACCCTCTCGGACGTGGGGCTCGGCTACATCCGCCTCGGACAGCCGGCCACGACCCTGTCCGGCGGCGAGGCTCAGCGGGTCAAACTCGCCTCGGAGCTGAAGAAGCGCGCGACGGGGCAGACCGTGTACATCCTCGACGAGCCGACCACCGGGCTGCACTTCGCCGACATCGCGAAGCTCCTCGAGGTGCTGCACCGCCTCACGGACAAGGGCAACACCGTCATCGTCATCGAGCACAACCTCGACGTCATCAAGACCGCCGACCACCTCATCGACCTCGGCCCCGAGGGCGGCGACGCCGGCGGCGCGGTCGTCGCGACCGGGACACCCGAGCAGGTCGTCGACGTCCCTGACTCCTACACGGGGAAGTTCCTGCGGGAGCTGCTGGGGTGATGCCGCCGGGTGACGACGGACCGCCGTTCGAGACGTCCCCGGTCCGCGTGTTCGTCCGCGAGCACCTCCCGCCACCGCCGGGCCCGATCCTCGACGTCGGCGCCGGCGCCGGTGATCTGGCCGGGCACCTGGAGGAGGCGGGCTACGAGGTGACGGCGATCGACCCCACGCCCCGCGGCCGACGGGTCCGACAGGTGACGCTCGAGCGGTTCGAGTCCGACGAGCCGTTCGCCGCGGTGGTCGCCGTGCGCTCCCTCCACCACATCGACGACATCGGTCCCGCGGCCGCGAGGATCGGCCGCCTGCTGGGCCCCGGAGGCCGGGTGGTGGTGCAGGGCTTCGCCTGGGACCGGATCGACCTGTCCACCACGACGTGGCTCCAGGGGGAGATGATCCGCCTGGGCGAGGACGTCCCGCGCGACCCGATCGGCTTCTACGAGCGCTGGCGCCACGAGCACAAGGACCTGGTCCCGGTGGAGCGGGTGCTCGCGGCGCTGGACAACGTGACGGAGCGCGTGCACTTCTCGTGGACCCCGTCCCTGGCCGAGTCGTACCTGGACGGGGACGAGGAGGCGCTGCGGCGCGAGCGCGCGGCGGTCGCCGACGGACGGATCCGCGCGGCGGGGTTCCGCTACGTCGGTCGGACGCCGAACGGAGCCGGGTAGGTGGAGCGGGCGGGCGGTGTGGAGGACGCGGAGGGCGGCCAGGGGGGCGAGCGGCGGCTGCGGAGCTGGCGCCACCCGGCCGTGCTAGCCGCCGCCGCGATGGCGACGGCCGCCGGCTTCGGCCAGTTCGGGGTCGTCGCCCTGCTCTCCGATCTGGCGGCGGAGTTCGGCGCGATCGAGCCGGGGGACGGCATCGCGGGCGAGGTCGGCATGGCGGGTACGACGCTCGGCATCGGTCTCGCCGTCATCCGGCTCGCCTCCATCTTCAGCCTGCCCGCTGCCGGGATCGCCGACCGGTTCGGTCGGCGCAGGATCCTGCTCGCGACGTGCGCCGTCGGTCTCCTGCTCACCGTCGCCGCCGCCGGCGCACCGACCTGGTGGTGGTTCGTCGCCATCTTCGCGCTCGGACGCCCGCTGCTCACCGGGACGACGGCTATCGCCGGCGTCATGTGCGCGGAGCTCACCTCGAGCGTCGACCGTGCGAAGGCGATGGCGTTGGTGGGTGCGGCGTTCGCCGCCGGTACCGGGCTCTTCGCCGTGGTCCGTGCAGTCCTCGACGACCACGTCGGGTTCCGGGGCATCCTGCTCGCCGTCGCGGTGCCGATCCTCGTGCTCCCGGTGGTCGCCCGCAGGCTCGAGGAACCCGCACGGTTCCGGAGCGTGGCCGAGCGACAGCGCCGCAGCCCTCGACGACGGCTCCTCGGCCCGGTCCGCCCGGACCTGATCCCGCGGCTGGCTGTGCTGTGCGCGATCCACGTCGGGGTCGGCCTCCTCACCGGACCGGTGAACACCTACGTGTTCCTCTTCGGGGAGCAGATCGCCGACCTGAGCCCGACGGTGATGTCCGTGCTGTTCCTGGGCTCGGGGGCGACCGGTCTCATCGGCCTGCTGGTCGGGCGGTGGAGCGCGGACCGCCTGGGACGGCGCATCACCGCCGGGACGGCGATCGCCGCGGGAGCCGGGTTCGGGATCGTGGCGTACGCCGGGCACGCGCCGTCGTTGGTCGTCGGCTACCCGCTGTTCGTCCTCGCCTGGGCCGCCTACGCGCCGGCGGCGAGCGCGCTGGACACCGAGGTCTTCCCCACGTCGATGCGCTCGACGGCGGCCGGCTGGCTGGCCGCGTCCCAGATCGTCGGGGCGGTCGGCGGCCTGGCGGCCTTCGCCGTGCTGGCGGACGCGCTCGGCGGCTTCGGCCCGGCGGCGATCGCGATCTCCGTCCCCGTGGCGCTCCTCGCCGGTCTGTACAAGGTGCTGCCCGAGACCCGCGGGATGGAGCTCGAGGATTCCGCTCCGGAGCGTGACGAGGCGTGACGCGAGGGAGGCGGGTCCCGCCCGGTGGCCGGCCCGGGCGGCCGGGACGGCGTCGGAGGCCGGTGCCGGTGCCGGCCGTACCCTGGGCGTGATGGAGGCCACCGCCGCGGAGAACTCCGCCACCTCGTTCCGCCCGGACCCGGGGAGCGTCCCGGACGCGCCGGGCTGCTACCTGTTCCGGGACCGTGACGGCCGCGTGGTCTACGTGGGCAAGGCGAAGTCGCTGCGTAGCCGGCTCGCGAACTACTTCGGATCGTGGCACCAGATCCCGGCCCGGACGCAGGCGATGCTGGAGGCCGCGCGCTCCGTCGACTGGATCGTGGTCGACAACGAGGTGGAGGCGCTGCACCTCGAGGTGAACCTCATCAAGGAGCACCGCCCCCGCTACAACGTGCGCTACCGCGATGACAAGTCCTACCCGTACCTCGTGCTCACGACCTCCGAGGAGGTCCCCCGGGCCCGGGTGATGCGCAACCCGCGCGATCCGCAGGACCTGCGCTTCGGGCCGTACGCCCACGCGTACGCAATCCGCGAGACGCTCGACCTGCTGCTCAGGGTGTTCCCGGTCCGTTCCTGCTCACAGGGGGTGTACGACCGCTGCGCCCGGCTCGGCCGCCCGTGCCTCTACCACCACATCGACCGGTGCGCGGCGCCGTGCGTCGGCAACATCTCGGTGGAGGACCACCGCCAGCTCGTGGAGCAGCTCGCCGCCTTCCTCGACGGGGAGACACAGGGCACGCTCGAGCGGATCGAGTCGGAGATGCACGCGGCGGCGGACGAGCTCAACTTCGAGTCGGCCGCGCGCCTGCGCGACCAGCTGGAGGCGGCGCGGAAGGTGCTGGAGAAGCAGCAGATGGCGTCGAGCCGGCGGGAGGACTTCGACGCGATCCACGTCGTGGAGGACGAGCTCGAGGCGGCCGTCCAGGCCTTCTTCGTGCGCAAGGGGCTGGTCCGCGGGCGCAAGGGCTGGACCGTGGACAAGGTCGAGCCGCTGGAGACGCCGGAGCTTCTGACCTCGTTCCTGCTGCAGCTCTACGAGGACCGTGAGGACGAGGTGCCGCCGCTCGTCCTCGTCCCGGAGATCCCCGACGACGAGGAGGCGCTCGCGGCGCTGCTGTCCGAGCTCCGTGGGAGTCGGGTCCGGTTCCGGGTGCCGCAGCGCGGGGAGAAGCGCGCGTTCATGGAGACGGTGCGCGACAACGCGCGAGAGGCCTTCCAGCGGCACCGGATGAAGCGGGCACAGGATTTCAACGCGCGCTCTCAGGCGCTCCGCGAGCTGCAGGACGAGCTCGGGCTCGCCGAGGCACCACTGCGCATCGAGTGCTTCGACATCTCGCACCTCGCCGGCACGGAGGTCGTCGGCTCGATGGTGGTGTTCGAGGACGGCCTCCCGAAGAAGTCGGACTACCGCCGCTTCAAGGTCAGGACCGACCGCAACGACGACTACGCGGCGATGCGGGAGGTGATCCACCGGCGGTTCAGCCGCTACCTCGAGGAGCAGCGCGCCCCGGCCGACGAGCGCCGCTTCGCCTACCCGCCGAACCTCGTCGTCGTCGACGGCGGGCCCGGCCAGCTGGCGGCCGCGCTCGCCGCTCTCGAGGACCTCGGGATCGAGGGGATCGACGTCGTCGCGCTGGCCAAGCGCCTCGAGCAGCTCCACGTGCGTGGGGACGACGGCACGCGGGCGGTCTCGCTGCCGCGGGCGAGCGAGGCGCTGTTCCTCGTGCAGCGGGTCCGCGACGAGGCGCACCGGTCGGCGGTCACCTACCAACGGCAGCGCCGGGCGAAGGCGGCGACGCGCTCGGCGCTGGATGACGTGCCGGGCGTCGGGCCGGCTCGTCGCCAGGCGCTCCTCTCGGCGTTCGGCAGCGTGCGCTCGGTTCGGGAGGCCTCGGTCGAGGAGCTGATGGAGGTGGACGGGGTCTCGCGTACGATCGCGACGAGCGTGCTCGAG
The DNA here is from genome assembly GCA_964483845.1 of uncultured Actinomycetota bacterium. GTDB lineage: Bacteria > Actinomycetota > Nitriliruptoria > Nitriliruptorales > JAHWKO01 > CAZADJ01. The sequence continues at coordinate 7,130 of CAZADJ010000007.1, forward strand.
CACCTCGGTGACCGGCAGGAGGCGTCCGAGGAGCGGACGTGACCGGCGCCGGGCAGCGGCAGGAAGGGGACGGATCCGTGTCGGATGAGCCGACGGCGGACGCCGCGTCGCAACTCGGTCTGGATGCGGGCGACGAGATCGTCGTCATCACCGGGATGTCCGGAGCCGGCCGCACGGAGGCCGCGAAGGTCCTCGAGGACCTCGGCTGGTACGTGATCGACAACCTCCCGCCGTTCCTCGTCGAGGCCGTCGTCGGTCTGGCGGGCCAGGCGGGCCAACGCGTCGCCCGCCTCGCGCTCGTGCTCGACGCGCGAAGCTACGAGCTGTTCGGAGCGGTCGTCGACGCGGTGAACACGCTGCGCGCGGCGCACTCGGACGTGCGCGTGCTGTTCCTCGAGGCGAGCGACGACGCGCTCGTCCGCAGGTTCGAGGAGACCCGGCGGCGCCACCCGCTCGCCGAGAGCGAGGGGACCGAGGGACTCGTCGAGGGCATCGCGTCGGAGCGCGAGCTGCTCGCGGAGCTGCGCGCCCGGGCCGATCTGGTCGTCGACACGTCGGACCTGAACGTCCACGAGCTCCGCGACCGTCTCGCCGACGCCTTCGGGGGGACCGAGTCCGCCCGCATGCGCGTGAACGTGGTGTCCTTCGGGTACAAGCACGGGCTCCCGCGCGACGCCGACATCGTCCTCGACGTGCGCTTCCTGCCGAACCCGCACTGGGTGGACGACCTGCGGCCACACACCGGGCTGGACGAGCCGGTGCGTCGCTACGTGCTCGAGCAGGAGGACGCGACCGCGTTCATGCGCCGCCTCCGGGACCTGCTGGAGGTCGTCGTGCCCGGATCGGTCGCCGAGGGGAAGCGCTACCTGACCATCGCGATCGGGTGCACCGGTGGGCGTCACCGGTCGGTCGCGATCGCCGAGGAGGTGGCCGCGCACCTGAGCGGGACGACCGACCTCCCGGTCAACGTCGACCACCGCGACCTCGACGGCGACCGGGCGTGACGTGGACGACCTCGTCGAGCTGAGCGGGCCGATCGGGACCGGTCCCGGGGACGGCAGCCGCGCGGTCGCGGTCGGCGGCGGACACGGCCTGGCGCGGTCACTGCGTGCGTTGACGCACGTCGTGGACCACGTCACCGCGGTCGTGACGACCGCGGACGACGGGGGCTCCTCGGGACGGCTCCGACGCGAGCTCGGGGTCATCCCCCCGGGGGACATGCGCATGGCGCTCGCTGCGCTGAGCCCACGGCGGGACCTCGCGCGGCTGGTCCAGTACCGGTTCGCCTCCGGGGACCTCGAAGGGCACAGTCTCGGGAACCTGATCATCGTCGCGACCACCGACCTGAACAGCGGGGACGTGGTCTCGGCGCTCGACTACGTCGCGTCGGTCCTGGATGCGCGGGGACGCGTGCTCCCGTGCACGAGGGAGCCGGTGCGCCTGTGCGCACGTGTGGGCGACGGTGAGGTGGTCGGGCAGGTGGCGATCGCGCGGTCCCGTCACGTGCGGGAGGTCTGGCTCGACCCGGCCGACCCGCCGGCGACCGACGCGGCGGTCGACGCGATCCAGCGCGCCGACATCGTCGTGCTGGGCCCGGGGTCCCTGTTCACGAGCGTCATCCCGAACCTGCTCGTCCCGGGCATCGGTGAGGCCGTCGCCGCGGCGACCTGCCCGGTCGTCCACGTGGCGAACCTGCGCGAGCAACCTGGTGAGACCGAGGGCCTGAGCCTCGTCGACCACGTGCGGGCGCTCCAGCACCACGCCCCGCGCGTCCGTCTCGACGCGGTGATCGTCCACGATGGGCCGGTACCCGGGGAGGCCGGAGCACCGCTGCGGGCCGACCGGGAGGACCTGGCCCCCTTCGTGGACGAGGTGGTGCACGCCGACGTCCACGACCCCCGGGGCGGACACCACCCGGCGCGGCTGGCCGTGCCGCTCGGTCGTGTCCTGCGCCCCGGGCGCGCGGCGCTGGGATGACCGGGCCGGGGGGCGCGGGCGCCGACCGCGGGGCGCCGCGCGTCCCACCGCCCCGGAGCTTCACCGAACGTGTGCGCCAGGAGCTCGGCCGCGAGCTGCCGAGCCGTGCGTGTGACCGTCGGGCCGAGCTCACCGCCATCGCCGGGCTCGCGGCGTCGCTGCACCTCAGAGGGGGAGACGACGGCAGCACGGTCGGGCTCGAGATCACGACCCGGTCGGGTGCGGTGGCCCGCGCGGCCTTCACGCTCGCGCAGGGCGAGCTGGCCGCGCTCGCCGGGGACCGACCGGTGGTGCGCGTCCACGAGCCCGGCGGGATCCGGGAGACCTCCTCGTACGTGGTGGTCGTGGAGGAGGGGGCGAGGGAGCTGTCGACACGGCTCGGGCTGCTCGACGCGCACGGGAGGCCGCGACGCGATCCGCCGCGTGAACTCGTGCGGCGCGGCTGCGACCGCCGGGCCTACGTCCGCGGGGCGCTGCTCGCCGGAGCGTCGATCAGCCGCCCCGGACGCGATCCGCACCTCGAGATCACCGCGCCGACCCAGCCGCTGGCGACGCACGTCGCGGACCTGGTCGGGGAGGTCGCCGCTCACCGGCTCGGGGTCTCGCGATCGGGCAACGCCTGGCGTGCCGTGCTGAAGTCGAGGGGCGCGATCGGTCGGCTCCTCGAGGCGCTGGGGAGCGGCGACGCGTACCGGGAGTGGGAGGAGCACGGTCGTCGCCGTCAGCTCCGGCGGGAGGCGACCCGCCTGGCCAACGCGGACGCGGCCAACCTCCGGCGCGCGGTGACGGCGGCCAGCGCGCAGGTCCGGGCGGTCGAACGGGCGGTCGGGGCGGTCGGGTGGGAGGGTCTGGAACCGGAGCTGCGCACGGTCGCGCTCGCGCGCCTCGCGAACCCGGAGCTGACGCTCGCGGAACTCGGCGAGCTGTGCGATCCGCCGGTGAGCAAGTCCGCCGTGCACCGCCGGCTGGCGCGTCTGGAGGAGATCGGGCGGGAGGGCGACGACCGGACGTAGGTCCCCCGTCCGGTCCCGTGACACGTACGTCAGGTAGCCTCGGGAGGAGGTCCCCGTGCCGGCTCGTGATCCGACCGCCCCCGCCGTGGACGCACGACGCCGGTCGGGCGGGTCCCCACCGGCGCGGGCCCGAGCTCGATCGACGTGAGAGGAGCGCGACATGTCCGTGCGTGTTGGGATCAACGGGTTCGGTCGTATCGGTCGGATGTTCTTCCGGGTGGTGAAGGACCGTGGCCTCGACCTCGATGTCGTCGCGGTCAACGACCTCACCGACCCGGAGACGTTGGCGCTCCTGCTGCGCCGCGACTCCGTCTACGGCAGCTACCCCGGCGATGTCGAGGCCACAGACAACGGTCTCCGGGTGGACGGCGACGAGCTGCAGGTGCTCTCGGAGCGCGACCCGGCCGACCTCCCGTGGGCTGACCTGGGCGCCGACGTCGTGGTCGAGTCGACCGGGCTGTTCCGCTCCCGCGACGAGGCGGGCAAGCACCTGGACGCCGGGGCTCGGAAGGTCGTGATCTCCGCGCCCGCCAGCGGGGAGGACATCACCGTCGTCCTCGGCGCGAACGAGGACGCCTACGACTCCGACGAGCACCACATCATCTCCAACGCCTCCTGCACCACGAACTGCGTCGTGCCGCTGGCGAAGGTCCTCGACGAGCGCTTCGGGATCGCGAGCGGGTTCATGACGACGGTGCACGCCTACACGAACGACCAGGCGCTGCACGACGGACCGCACAAGGACCTGCGGCGCGCCCGGGCGGCTGCGCTGTCCATCATCCCGACGACCACCGGCGCGGCGAAGGCGTCGTCGCTGGCGCTGCCGCAGCTCGAGGGGAAGCTCGACGGGATGGCGCTGCGCGTGCCCGTTCCGGTCGGGTCCATCACCGATCTCGTCGTCGTCACGGAGCGCGAGGCGGACGTCGACGCCGTGAACGAGGCCTACGCGAAGGCGGCCAGCAACGAGCTGGAGGGGATCCTGGAGTACACCGAGGAGCCGATCGTCTCCGCCGACATCGTCGGCAACCCGCACTCGTGCATCCTGGACGCGGGGAGCACCCTCGCCAACGGGAACCTGGTCAAGGTGTTCGGGTGGTACGACAACGAGTGGGGGTTCTCCAACCGGCTGGCGGAGCTGGTCGAGCGGGTCGGCCGCGACCTCTGACCGACGGCCCGGGTGGTCGATCGTCGGCCACGACCACCACCGTCCCGGCGAGCTGACCGCTGAGCCCACCCGCCGACCCCGAGCACCCACGACCCCGAGCACCCATGACCCCGGAGCAGCGCGCCCCATGATCCTCGACCGCATCGCGACCCTCGACGACCTCGACGCGTCGGGACGACGCCTGCTGGTCCGGGCCGATCTCAACGTCCCACTCGACGCCGGACGGGTCGCCGACGACCTGCGCATCGAGGCCTCCCTGCCGACCCTGCGCGACCTCCTCGAGCGGGGCGCGAAGGTCACCGTCTGCTCCCACCTCGGCCGCCCGGGCGGTGAGCCCGACCCGTCCCTGTCGCTCGCGCCGGTCGCGCAGCGTCTCGGAGAGCTGCTCGACCGCGAGATCGCGTTCTGTGGCGACATCACCGGCGACGACGCCCGGGCCATGGCGATGGGGCTCGCGCCGGGCGAGATCGCGCTGCTGGAGAACCTCCGCTTCGACCCCGGCGAGGAGGCGGCAGAGGAGCGCTTCGTCACCGGACTGACCTGGTTCGGCGACGCGTACGTGAACGACGCCTTCGGAGCCGCGCACCGGGCGCACGCCTCCGTCGTCGGGGTGGCCGCGGAGCTCCCGGCGTACGGCGGCCGCCTCCTCGTGCGGGAGCTCGAGGTGCTCGGCAGGCTGCTCGACGATCCGCCGCGCCCCTACCTGGCGGTGCTCGGCGGGGTGAAGGTGGCCGACAAGCTCGGGGTGCTGCGCAACCTGCTGGGGCGGGTCGACGCCATCGCCGTCGGGGGTGCGATGTGCTTCACGTTCCTCGTCGCCGACGGCCACCAGGTCGGGGGCTCGCGCGTGGAGGAGGACCGGGTCGACGAGGTCCGCGGGATCATGGACGAAGCACGTGCCCGCGGCGTCGAGATCCACCTCCCGAGCGACATCGTCGCGGCCGACGGGTTCGCCGCCGACGCCGACGCGTCGGTCGTCGAGCTGGCCGACGGGCGCGGCGCGGACGATCCCGCGCCGACGGCGGGCATCCCAGGGGACCGCATGGGGTTGGACATCGGCCCGGCCTCGTCCGAGCGTTTCGCGGCCGCGATCGATGCCGCCGCCGCGGTGTTCTGGAACGGTCCGATGGGGGTGTTCGAGTGGGAGGCCTTCGCGAGGGGCACGCGCACCGTCGCCGAGGCGATGGCGCGTGCGGACGCCTTCACCGTCGTCGGGGGCGGCGACAGCGCCGCCGCGATCCGACGGTTCGGGCTGGCCGATCGGGTCGACCACGTCTCCACGGGCGGGGGCGCGTCGCTGGAGCTGCTGGAGGGGGCCGAGCTCCCCGGGGTGACCGCGCTCCGTGACGGCGCGGTGAGAGGTTCGTACACGGCGTGACGACACGGACCAGCTTCGACCGCGGCACCGTTCGGCAGGGGTTCCGCATCATCGGCCGAGCGGTGCGCATGACGCCCCTCCCGTTCACCATCGCGGTGATCGGCTCCGCGCTGTACGCGACCATGACGGTGGCGTCGGCGCTCGTGTTCGGGTGGGTCACGGACGAGGTCATCGTCCCGGTCTTCGAGACGGGGGAGACGACCCAGAGGATCCTCGTCCTCGCCAGTGCCGCGATCATCGGTGTCGCCACGCTGAAGGCGATCGGGATCGTCACCCGGCGGGTCGGTGCCACCTACATGCAGGCGAAGCTCGAGGCGATCCACCGGCGCGGGATCGCCGCGCAGTACCAGCGCCTGCCGATGTCCTGGCACAGCCGTCACTCGACCGGTGAGCTGCTCTCCCGGGCGAACAGCGACGTCGAGTCCGCGTTCTGGCCGATGGCGCCGCTGCCGTTCGCGACCGGTGTGGTCCTGATGCTGGTGCTGGGCGCCGCGGTCTTCCTCGTCACCGACCTGTTCCTCGCGCTCGTGGCCCTCGTCATCGGCCCGGTGATGGGCTACGCCAACTGGCAGTACAACCGGCTGATGAACGCGCCGGCGACCCGCGCACAGGAGCTGCGGGCCGACGTCTCCGAGGTCGCCCACGAGAGCTTCGACGGCGCACTGGTCGTCAAGACGCTCGGCCGCGAATCGGAGGAGACGGAGCGGTTCCGGGGCTCGTCCGAGGAGCTCCGGGACACGCTGATCGACGTCGCGAGGCTGCGGTCCCTGTACAACCCGTTCATCGAGTCGCTGCCGAACGTCGGCGTGCTGCTCGTGCTGCTGGCCGGCGCGTGGCGCCTCCAGGCGGGTGCGATCAGCACCGGTGACCTCGTCCAGCTCGCGTTCCTGTTCACGCTGCTCGCCTTCCCGATCCGCGTGATCGGCTACCTCCTCTCGGAGTTCCCGCGCGCGGTGGTCGGGTGGGACCGCATCCGCCACGTGCTGGACGCCGACGAGGCGCTCGACTACGGCGACGAGGAGCCCCGGGCCGTCGAGGAGCCCGCGGAGACCGGCCTGATCGAGGTGACGTTCGCCTACGCGGACACGGAGTCCGAGGAGCCGGTGCTCCGCGACGTCAGCTTCGAGGCGATGCGGGGTCAGGTCGTCGCGATCGTCGGACCGACCGGCGCCGGCAAGTCCACCATCGCGTCGCTGCTGGTCCGGCTCGCGGACCCGACGGGCGGCGAGATCGAGCTCGACGGTCGCGACCTGCGTGAGCTCGCGCACGGGGCGATCGCCGAGGAGGTGGCGGTCGTCTTCCAGGAGTCGTTCCTGTTCGCCGACACGGTGCGCGAGAACATCACCCTCGGCGAGGACCACACGGACGACGAGGTGCACGCGGCGGCCGAGCTGGCGCAGGCCCACGGGTTCGTGAGCGCGCTCCCCGACGGGTACGAGACGGTGGTGGGCGAGCGCGGAGCGACGCTGTCCGGCGGCCAGCGACAGCGCGTCGCGCTCGCGCGGGCGCTGGTCCGACGCCCGCGGCTGCTGATCCTCGACGACGCGACGTCGAGCGTCGACCCCCAGGTCGAGCAGCGGATCCTGCGGGGCCTCCGTGACGCGGGGCTGCCGTCGACCATCGTCGTGGTCGCCTACCGCAAGGCGACGATCGCGCTGGCGGACGCCATCGTGTTCGTCGACGACGGGAGCATCCGCAGCCGCGGCACACACGAGCAGCTCGTCGAGTCGGACCCCGAGTACACCAAGCTGCTCGACGCCTACGAGCGGGAGCGACGGTCGTGAGCCCGCGGCGCGTGGCGGTCGTCAACGAGGACGAGGGGGTCATCCCCACGTTCGTGACCGAGGGCACGCAGGGGGCGTGGCACACCCTCGTGCGGGGCCTGCGGCTGTCCCCGGAGCTGCGGGAGGGGCTGGCGGTCACGATCGTCCTCGCGATCGTCGCGACCGCCGGTCGCGTCGTCGTCCCGGTCGCGGTGCAGCTCACGATCGACGAGGGCATCCGTGGGGCTCCGCCGGGCGACCAGGTGACCGCGGTGGCCCGCTTCGTCAGCCTGGCGTTCGTCGCCGTCGTCGCGACGGCGGTGGCCGGCTACTTCATGCACCTGCGACTCGCGACCATGACCGAGACCGCGCTGTCCAACCTGCGTGTGCGCGCGTTCCGCCACATCCACGATCTGTCGATCCTGCACCAGAGCGCGGAGAACCGGGGCGCGCTCGTCTCGCGCGTCACCTCGGACGTCGACACCATCAGCCGCTTCATGCAGTGGGGCGGACTGGTCCTGTTGATCAGCCTCGGGCAGCTCGTGGTCACCACCGCCGTCATGTTCTACTACTCGTGGCGACTGACGCTGGTGGTGCTGATCTCGATCGCGCCGCTCGTGTTCGTGCTGCGTCGGTTCCAACGCCACCTGTCGGCCGCCTACGACGCGGTGCGACAGCGCATCGGCGAGATGCTGACCGCGTTCAGCGAGAGCGTGATGGGTGCGTCGGTGATCCGCGCGTACAACATCGAGGAGCGCACGAACCGGCGGGTCATCGGGCGCGTCGACCGTTACTTCGACGCGCAGTACCGGGCGGGGAAGATCTCGGCGTTCATGTTCTCGACCGGTGACGTGTTCACCGCGGTCGCGACCGCCGCGGTCGTCGTGGTCGGGGTGCTGCTCGGCCTCGCCGGGGGGCTCTCGGAGGGTCGGATCGTCGCGTTCCTGTTCCTCGTGAGCCTCTTCGTCGACCCGGTGCAGATCGCGACCGAGGTGCTCGACCAGATCCAGACCGCGATCGCCGGGTGGCGGCGCATCCTCAACGTGCTCGACACCCCATCGGACATCGCCGACCCGGGGGAGCAGGGCCGTGACCTCCCGTCGGGCCCGATCAGCGTCCGTTTCGAGCACGTGGACTTCCGCTACCCGACCGGTCCCAAGGTCCTGCGCGACATCGACGTGGCGATCCCGGCCCAGGCCAGGATCGCGATCGTCGGTGAGACCGGCTCCGGCAAGAGCACCTTCGCGAAGCTGCTCACCCGGCTGGTGGACCCGACCGAGGGCCGGATCCGCCTGAACGACGTCCCGCTCGACGAGGTGCGCTTCGAGAGCCTGCGGGAGCGCGTCATCATGGTGCCGCAGGACGACTTCCTGTTCGACACCACGATCGAGGACAACGTCCGCTACGGACGGCCCGAGGTGGAGGACGAGGAGATCCGCCTCGCCTTCATCGAGCTCGGGCTGGTCGACTGGCTGGAGCACCTGCCACGCGGCCTCCAGACACGCGCGGGGGAGCGCGGCGAGTACCTGTCGGTCGGTGAGCGGCAGCTGGTCTCGCTCGTGCGCGCCTGGGTCGCGAACCCGGACCTCCTGGTGCTCGACGAGGCGACCTCGGCCGTGGACCCGGCGACGGAGGTGAGGTTGCAACGAGCGCTCGAGGGGCTGACCCGCGGTCGGACGTCGATCACGATCGCGCACCGGATGGCCACCGCGGCCGCGGCCGACGAGGTGCTGGTCTTCGACGCGGGGCGGATCGTCGAGCGGGGACGCCACGACGACCTGGTGTCGCGCGGCGGCGTCTACAGCGACCTCTGGGCGAGCTGGACCGCCGCGAGCCGCGGCGGCTGACCCACCGGGAGACGAGGAGGAGGAGATGGGGTCCGACGGGACGAGCTGGGAGCTGCCCTACCCCTCCCGCCGGCAGCCGGTGCTCGGTGACGACGTCATCGCGACCTCGCAGCCGCTCGCGACGCAGGCCGGGATGGCGGTGTTCGAGGCGGGCGGGAACGCGGTGGATGCGGCGCTCGCCGCCGCGATCACCCTCACCGTGGTGGAGCCGACCTCGAACGGCATCGGCGGGGACGCGTTCGCGATCGTCCGTGAGGGCGGGGGCGCGGTGCACGGGCTGAACGCATCGGGGCGGGCCCCCGCGGGACTGGACGGGGAGCGGCTCCGCGCGCGACCGGCGATGCCGGTGCGCGGCTGGGACACGGTCACCGTGCCCGGTGCCGTGTCCGCGTGGACGGCGCTGTCCGAGCGCTTCGGTCGCGTCCCGTTCCCGACGCTCTTCGAGTCCGCGGTACGCCACGCGCGCGACGGGTTCCCGGTCGCGCCGCTGACCGCGGCGTCGTGGGCCCGTGCGGCGGACGCGTACGCCGATCGAGCGGACTTCGCCGCCGCCTTCCTGCCGGACGGACGCGCCCCGGGGCCGGGGGAGCGCTTCCGGCACCGGGACCAGGCGGCGACCCTGGAGGCGATCGCAGCGACCGGCGGCGAGACGTTCTACCGCGGGGAGCTCGCCGAGCGCATCGCCGCACACGCCGCCTCCGAGGGCGGGTCGCTGGCCGCCGACGACCTGGACCGCCACGAGCCCGGCTGGGTGGCCCCGCTCGCCCTCGGGTACGGCGAGGCGACGGTCCACGAGCTCCCGCCGAACGGCCAGGGGATCGCCGCGCTCATCGCGCTCGCGCTCCTCGAGCGTCGCGGTGCGCACGGCCTGCCACCCGGCACCGGCGCGGCGATCCACCTCGAGGCGGAGGCGATGAAGGCCGCGTTCGTCGACGTCCACGCGGTCGTGGCCGACCCCGCGATCATGCCGGAGGAGGGGCCCGGCTCCGTCGCCGACCTGCTCGACCCCGGCCGGCTCGACGACCGTGCCGCCGGCCTCGACCCCGGCCGTGCGGCGGACGCGCCCGCGAGCCCGCCGCGCCCCGGCGGCACCGTCTACCTGGCCGCCGCCGACCGGGACGGACGGTGCGTCTCCTACATCCAGTCGAACTACATGGGCTTCGGGTCCGGCATCGTCGTACCGGGGACGGGGATCGCCCTGCAGAACCGCGGTGCGGGCTTCGTGACCGCGGCGGGTCACCCCAACGTGGTGGCGCCCGGCAAGCGCCCGTTCCACACCATCATCCCCGGGCTCGTGACCTGGCCCGACGGGACGGCCCTCACCTTCGGCGTCATGGGGGGCCCGATGCAGCCGCAGGGCCACGTCCAGGTGATCCGGCGGGTCGTCGACGCGCACGAGAACCCCCAGGCGGCGATCGACGCGCCGCGTTGGCGCGTGGACGGTGGGGCGATCACCGCGCTCGCCCCCGGCTACGGGGACTCGGGGGGTGGGGGTCGTCGACCGTCGGAGCGGCCCGGCTGGTCGCTCCACCTCGAGGAGGGGGCCGACCCGGCCGCGGCCGAGGAGCTCCGCGCGCGGGGCCACGACGTGGTGGTCGAGGCGGCCCGGAGCCCGGGCTTCGGCGGTGCGCAGGCCGTGCTGGCCCGTCGCGCCGGGCACGTCGGCGCATCCGATCCCCGCAAGGACGGGCACGCGGCGGCGCGGTGAGCGGGGACCGGGGGGTCCGCGGGGCGTGTGCGGTGAGCGGACACCGTTCGTTCGGCGGGGGTGGAACGTCGACTAGGGTGGCCCGCGTCGGTCAGGGGCAGCATCGGGGGTGGGTACGCGAACCGCAGAGGAAGACCACACGCGGTGTTCCGCGCGCACCTCGTTGCAGCCTCCTACCGGAGTAGTATGCTACCAACCCCCGGGCACGCACGTTCCACGCTCGGGCGGTGACCGTCACGCAGACGGAATCAAGGAGAGCGCGTTGTGAGATCCTTCAGGAAGATGAGATGGAGCTGGGTCGCCGCCCTCGGCGCGCTGGCCCTGATCCTGACGGCGTGTCCGGCTGACGATACCGATGATGATGCCGCCGACCCGCCCGATGATGGCGAAGAGACCCCCGCCGAGACGGTCGAGGGGTTCACCTACAACACGGGGATCTTCGAGGACACCCGGACCGACAACTACTGGGCGTACCTCGACCCCGACAGCACCGTGTGGACCGGCTACGTGCTCGGTGGGACGAAGTGCTCCCTCTACGGGATCACCTACCCGGCGATCCAGGTCACCCCGAACGTCGCCGCTGAGGACGTGCCCGAGGCCGAGGACCAGGGCGATGGCACCTGGGCGGTCGAGGTCGCGATCCGCGACGACATCCAGTGGAGCGACGGCGAGCCGCTGACCGCGAACGACATGGCGTTCACGTTCGACGTCGTCCAGGAGTTCGCGCTGGGCTTCAACTGGCGCTCGAGCTACGTCCCCGAGGCCGTCGACGGCGAAGAGGAAGCCGACGAAGACGAGGTCCTCGTCAGTGACATCGAAGCGGTCGACGACCACACCGTGCGCATCGTCTTCAACGGTGAGCCCGGCCTCGGAGTCTGGCCGCACCGTCCCGGCGTCGCCACGATCATGCCCGAGCACTTCTGGTCGGACGTGGTCGAGGAGGCCCGTGGTTCGGACGAGCCCCAGGAGGTCATCTACGGCGCCTCCGGTGAGGGCGACCCGTCCTGCGGCCCGACCGTCTTCGAGGAGTGGGAGCCGGACGCGTTCGCGCGCGTCGAGGCCAACCCGAACTACCACCTCCAGGGCCAGCAGTACACGCAGTACGAGAACGCCTCCGTCGACATCGACGGTGAGGTCTTCGGTCCGGAGCCCGAGGGTGAGCCGATCGCCGAGTACACCCAGGGGCCGTTCTTCGACGACATGGTGTTCACGCTGTACGGCGCGCAGGACTCCGCCGTCCTGGCACTCCGCCAGGGCGAGGTCGACTACCTGTTCAACCCGCTCGGACTCGAGCGCGGTCTGCAGGAGCCGGTGATCGAGGACGAGAACCTCGAGGTCGCGGTGAACGCATCGAACGGGATGCGCTACATCGCGTTCAACCTGCGGAACGAGCCGATGAGCGACATCGCGTTCCGCCAGGCGCTGGCCACGATGGTCGACCGTGAGTTCATGGCCGAGACGGTGCTCGGCGGGGTCGCGTTCCCGATGTTCGCGATGCTCCCGCAGGGCAACACGCTCTGGTACAACGAGGAGGTCGTCGACGAGCTGTCGGCTCCCTACCGTGAGATGGACGAGGCGGAGCGCCTCGAGACCGCGGTCCAGATCCTGTCGGACGCCGGTTACACCTGGGAGGAGGAGCCCTTCATCGATGATGAGGGCGCGCCCGTCCCCGGTGAGGGCATCATGATGCCCGACGGCTCGCCGATGCCGGACCTGGTCATCAACTCGCTCAGCCCCGGGTACGACCCGCTGCGGGCCACCTACGGCCTGTGGATCGAGCGTTGGGCCCAGGAGCTCGGCATGCCGGTCACGGCACAGCTGAGCGGTTTCGGGCCGGTCGTCGACGTCGCCTTCCCGGGCGGCGGCGAGGAGCCGACCTTCGACATGTACATCCTGGGTTGGAGCCTCGGGAACCCCGCGTTCCCGGACTTCTACGAGTCCTTCTGGCACAGCCGCAACGACCCCGACCCGAACTCGCCGGGCTTCAACAACCCTGACTACGACGACGCCGTGGATCGCTTCATGGGCGCGTCGACGCAGGAGGAAGCCTTCGACATCCTGTGGAACGAGATGGAGCCGATCCTCCAGGAGGAGCTCCCCTACATCGTGCTGTTCGACACGCCGATCGTCGAGGGCTTCCGCTCGGCGGCGATCGACTACGCGTTCATCGAATCGCTCGGTGGTATCCAGTTCCAGAACGGGATGCCGGCGACCGTTCAGGGTCTCGAGTAAGCAGCACGACACGCCGCTGACGCGCGGCGCGTGAGCGAACGCGCCGACGTCAGCCGACGGAGCACCGACGGAGCGGGAGGGGTACGACCACCCTCCCGCTCCGTCGTGTCCGGCCCCCCGACCGAGCAGACCCGACCGAGCGGGCCCGACCGGAGCCGGCCAGACGCGGTCAGCATGCACGCCCCGCGCACCTCGGCCGGGTCCGTCGGTGGAGATCGGACGTCTGGGCTATGCTCGGCCCCGCGGTCGCCGCCGGGGGTGTCGGGACCGGCACCGATGGAACCCGGACGCGGCTGGCCGACGACGGCGCGACCGGACCGACGAGCCGGGCCGGATCGACCGAGACGCCGACCGACGTGACGGGAGCGAACGCTTGCTGCGGGAGATCGGTATCCGGGCGCTCCAGATGGCGTTCGTGTTCTGGGTCTTCGTCACCCTCCTCTTCTTCCTCCTGCACGCCGCGCCGGGTGACATCACGAGCCAGCTGGCGATCGACCCGAACCTCACGGCCGAGGACCGACGGCTGATGATCGCGCGGTTCGGCCTGGACCGGCCGCTCCACGAGCAGTACCTCGTCTACCTGGGCAACCTCCTCCAGGGTGACCTCGGGGTGAGCTTCATCTTCTACCCGACCGAAGTGAACGAGATCATCAGGGTGCGTCTCCCGCGGACGATCGTGCTGTTCACCGCGGCGACGGTGCTCTCGTACTGGTTCGGGTACTGGCTCGGCAAGGTCCTCGCCTGGAAGCGCGGTGGGGTCCTGGAGTACTCCACGACCATCGTCGGCGTCCTGCTCTACACGGTGTTCCTCCCGTGGTTCGCCCTGATCATGATCTGGCTGTTCGCCTTCATCGTGGACATCTTCCCGATCAGCGGGTTCATCACCGTGACGATGTGGCGGGGCGCCGAGGTCAGCACGCACGACGTGTTCACGACGATGATCTGGTCGGGCACGGTCCTGTTGGTCGTCCTCGGGGTGCTCTGGTGGCTGTCCGTGCGCTCGGAGAACCTGCTGGCGAAGCGGGTGATCTCGGTCGGCGGGTCCGCCGTGGCGCTCGTCGGGTTCGCCGCGTACTGGTACGCGATCAACACGGACATGCGCCCCCTCGCCTGGGACATCACCTACCACACGATCCTGCCCACGCTCACCCTCACGCTGGTGGCCTTCGCGGGGACCATGCTGCTCATGCGCACCGCGATGCTCGAGACCCTGGGCGAGGACTTCATCCTCACGGCGCGGGCGAAGGGCCTGCCGGACAAGCGCGTTCGCGACAAGCACGCCGCGCGCACCGCCTTGCTGCCGGTCGTGACCACCCTGGTCCTGTCCATCGGGTTCATCTTCTCCGGGGGGATCATCACCGAGAGCGTCTTCGGCTGGCCCGGCCTGGGCGAAGCGTTCCTGAACGCCTCCGTGCAGCAGGACGTCCCGCTCGCGCTGGGGTGCATGGTCGTGCTCGGCGTGGCCGTGCTGGTCGCCCACCTCGTCGTCGACGTCCTGTACGCGTACCTCGACCCGCGCATCCGGTACTGATCGGGGAGCCCGGCGATGGCGATGAACCCAGACGATCCGAGCGGCACCGTGGACACGCGCGTCGAGGACCGGGGTGACGAGGTCGGTGACCCGGTCTTCGGCGGCGCGACCCTCGACGAGGTGCTCGAGCGGCCGATCTGGCGCATCCGTGCCGAGCTCATCTGGCGCAACTTCCGGGAGAACTGGCGCCGGTTCTCCGAGAACAAGATCGGGATGCTCGGACTGTTCATCATCATCGTGTTCGTGTTGATGGCGGTCGCCCATCCGGTCCTGATGGCCACCGTCTGGGACGCGCGCACCTACGACCCGGTCATGGGCTACTCGGCACCGCAGGTCGAGCTCGAGGTGGTGGAGCGGGGTGAGGTCACCTCGCCGAACACCCAGGTAGACATCACGCGAGCCCGGGTGCAGGGCCACCCCGCGGTCCAGGTCGGCGAGACGATCGAGGTGCGCCTGCAGCCGGCCCCGCCGTCGCGGCAGCACATCCTCGGGACGGACCCGCTCGGACGTGACGTGCTGTCGCAGCTGCTCTACTCGACGCGGGCGGCGTTCGCGATGGCTGCGATCGCGGCGATCACCACCGCGGTGGTCGCCACCCTGATCGGTGCGACGGCCGCCTACTTCGGCGGCACGATCGACAACATCCTCATGCGCCTGGCGGACCTGCTGCTGCTCATGCCCGTCCTCGCGCTGCTGATCTTCGTCGCCGGGATCTACGACGTGACCCTGCCGGTGCTGGGCATCCTCATCGGGGTGGCGTCCGGCTTCGGGGGGACGGCGATCGTGCTGAAGTCACAAGCGCTGTCGGTCGCGGTCAAGCCGTTCATCGACGCGGCGAAGATCGCCGGCGGGAGCAACTGGCGCATCATCTCGCGCCACATCGTCCCCAACATCGTGCCGTTGGCCTTCCTCTACATGATGTTCACCGTCACGACGGCGATCGGGACCGAGGCGACGCTGTCGTTCTTCGGGCTGATCGACGTCGCCATGAGCTGGGGCCTGATGATCCACACGGCGAACACGCGCGGCTACCTCCTGCGCGGGACCGAGTTCTGGTGGTTGCTGCTCCCGGCCGGCGCCGCCGTCACCCTGCTCGCCGCCGCGTTCTACTTCGTCGGGCGCGCGCTCGACACCGTGGTCAACCCACGTCTCCGCGAACGCTGACGGGAGCAGGATGAGCATCGATCTCGAGACCATCGAAGGTCAACGACGCACGACCCGTCGGGGCGACGTCCAGCTGGAGGCGGACGGGCTCACGATGCGCTACACGACCCGCGCCGGGGACGTCTCCGCGGTGGAGGACGTCAGCTTCACCCTCCACAAGGGCGAGGCGCTCGGCATCGTCGGGGAGTCCGGGTGCGGCAAGACGTCGGTCGCGCTGTCGCTGCTGCGGCTCCTCCCCGACAACGGGCACATCGTGTCGGGTGAGATCCGGCTGAACGGCAAGAACCTGGTGCCGCTGTCGGACAAGGAGATGCGGCGGCACCGCTGGCGCGACATCGCGATGGTGTTCCAGGGCGCGATGAACGCCTGGAACCCGGTCTACACGGTCGGCACGCAGATCCGGGAGGCGATGAACGCGCACGCGGACTCGCGCGTGCGGGCGGAGACGGCGCGGGCACGGATCTCCGAGCTGTTCGAGATGGTCGGGCTCGAGCCGGCGATGCAGGACCGCTACCCGCACGAGTTCTCCGGTGGCATGCGCCAACGCGCCGTGATCGCGATGGCCCTGTCGTGCGATCCGCAGGTGATCATCGCCGACGAGCCGACCACCGCGCTCGACGTCATCGTCCAGGACCGGATCCTCAAGCAGCTGAAGAGGATCCAGGAGGAGCTGGACATGTCGATCATCTACATCAGCCACGACCTCGCGGTGATCGCCGAGGTCACGGACACGATCGGCATCATGTACGCGGGCCAGGTCGTCGAGCTCGGGCCGACGAACGAGGTCTACGAGCAGGCCAAGCACCCCTACAGCGAGATGCTGCTGTCCTCGACCCCGTCGATCCACGGGCCGCGGCAGAAGTTCGCCCCGCTCGAGGGTGAGCCGCCGAACCTCCTGAACCCCCCGCCGGCCTGCCGCTTCCACCCGCGCTGTCCGCTGGCGACCAGCAAGTGCGAGCAGCACGAACCGCCGCTCGAGACCGTCACGCCCGGGCACGACACCGCCTGCTGGCACTGGGAGCAGGTCGAGACGCTGAGCACACGGGAGATGGACGCGTGAGCGAGCCGCTGATCCGCGCCGAGAACCTGACGAAGCTGTTCCCGGTGGAGAAGAGCCTCTTCCGCAAGACCGACGAGTTCATCCACGCCGTCGACGACCTCAACTTCGAGATCGACGAGGGTGAGAGCCTCGGGCTGGTCGGGGAGTCCGGCTGTGGGAAGACCACCACGGGGCGGCTGCTCACGCAGCTCGACGACGCCACGAGCGGCAACATGCTGATCCGTCGCAGGGAGGACGCCGGACCGCGGACCGGCGAGCCCGAGTACGTCGACATCCCGGAGATGGCGACGAGCGACAAGAAGGAGTTCCGTCGTCGGGTCCAGATGATCTTCCAGGACCCCTACGAGTCGCTCAACCCCCGCCGGACCGTGTTCGACACCATCTCGGAGGCCCTGGTCGTCCAGGGCACCCGGGACATCAAGGAGCGTGAGGAACGGGTGGCGGACCTCCTGCAGAAGGTGGGCCTGTCCCCGCCGCAGTCGTTCATGTTCCGCCACCCGCACGAGCTGTCCGGGGGACAGCGCCAGCGCGTCGCGATCGCCCGGGCGCTGATCCTGCGGCCGCAGTTCGTCGTAGCCGACGAACCGACGTCGATGCTGGACGTCTCGATCCGCATCTCGATCATGGAGCTGATGCTCATGCTCGGGGACGAGTTCGAGGTCTCCTACCTCTACATCACCCACGACCTCGCGGTGGCGCGCTACATGTGCGACCGCATCGCGGTGATGTACCTCGGGAAGATCGTCGAGATCGCTCCGACCGAGGAGCTGCTCAGCAACCCGCAGCACCCGTACACACGGGCGCTGCTCGCGTCGGTCCCCGTCCCGGACCCCGGGTACGCCCGGCCCGAGCCGGACATCAAGGGCGGGATCTCCAAGCCGATCAACCCCGATCCGGTGTGCCGGTTCCTCTCGCGCTGCCCCTGGGCGGAGCAGGTCTGCCGGGACAACGAGCACCCGCCGCTCGAGGAGGTCGCGCCCGACCACTACGTGGCGTGCTACGTGGCCGCGCGCGGGGACGCACCGGCGCTCCCCGCGGAGCACGTCGCCGGCTGACGCCCGGCCCCGGACGGCTCGACGCGGCCCCTCGCAGCCGTGGGCCGCGGCCCGCGCGCGTGTGGGGGACGGCCGAGCGACGACACGAGCGACAGGAGCGAGCCGTGACCGACCGACGGCTGATCATGGCCGGCAACTGGAAGATGCACAAGGATCACCTGGAGGGGATCCAGCTGGTCCAGAAGCTCGCGTACCACCTCGGCGACGAGGACCACGACGGCCAGGACGTCGTCGTGTGCCCGCCGTTCACGGCGCTGCGGTCGATCCAGACGCTGATCGACGCGGAGGAGTTGGAGATCCAGCTCGGCGCCCAGGACTGCTACTGGGAGGACGAGGGCGCCTTCACGGGGGAGGTGTCGGCGCCGATGCTCGCCCGCCTCGACGTGCGCTACGTCATCTGTGGTCACTCCGAGCGACGCCACGTCTTCGGCGAGAGCGACGCCGCGGTGAACCGCAAGGTCGAGGCGGTGATCCGTCACGGGATGCGTCCGATCCTGTGCGTCGGCGAGACGGAGGACGAGCGCGAGGAGGGACGGGCGCGCGAGGTCGTCGTCTCGCAGCTCCGGGGCAGCCTCGACGGCATCTCCGCGCAGGGGGCCGCCGGGCTCGTCGTCGCTTACGAGCCGGTGTGGGCGATCGGCACCGGCCAGACCGCGACGCCCGCCGATGCGCAGGAGATGTGCTCGGCCGTGCGTGAGACGCTCGCGGACGTGTTCGACGAGGAGCTGGCCGGGTCGCTGCAGGTCCAGTACGGGGGGAGCGTGAAGCCGGCCAACGTGCGTGACCTGATGGCGCAGCCGGACGTCGACGGTTGCCTCGTCGGCGGCGCGAGCCTCACCGCCGAGGACTTCGCGCTGGTCGTCGGCCACCGCCGCTGACGATCGCACCACCGTCACGCTCGCCCCGCGGGATCCGCGTCGGGCGTTGGGTGGTCGGCTGGCGGAGACCGTGCCGTCCCGCGAGGCCACCCGTCCTGTAGACTCCTCTGTGCGCGGCGTGGTCCGGAGGGAGACCGCGCCGAGCGGGTTGTTGACCGGGCTGCTGGCCGAGCTGCCGGACCGGCTCGAGGGGTGCGAGCGGGGACGCAGGAGAGGTGAGGTGAACGGATGGCGAAGCGGACGGATCCCATCGACGAGCTGCTCGGTCCGCTCGAGCAGGACGTGATGGAGGTGGTCTGGCAGCTCGGGGACGCGACCGTCCGCGACGTCCACGACCGCCTCGCGTCGCAGCGCAAGATCGCGTACACGACCGTGATGACCACGATGACGAGGCTGGCGAGCAAGGGTCTGCTCGTTCGGGACACGAACGAGCTCGCCCACCGCTACCGCCCCGCGGTGAGCCGGGAGGCGTACGGACGGACCACGGTGGCGAGCGTGCTCGGATGGCTCGTCGACCGCTACCCGCAGCCGGCGGCCTCCTACCTCGCTGAGGTGGTCGGCGAGGTGGACGACGCGACCCTCGCGCGTCTCCGTGACGTCGTGCAACGTCGGAGGAACGAGGAGCGCTGAGCCTGTGTCGGACCTCTTCGGTCTGCTGTTCAGCCTGCCCACGGAGTCGGTCGCGGTGCGAGCCGCCATCGGCTCCGCGGTCGGGGTCGCTCTGACCGCCTTCCTGCTCCGGGTGGTGCTCACCTCGGCACGCATCCGCACCACCGCGGCGCTCCTGCCGATCGCGGCGATCCTGGGCGCGGTGGTCGCGTCGTGGGGTCACCTGCAGCTGCCGATGGTGATGACCACGACCGAGGCCGACGCGCCGTACGGTCCCTTCCTCGTACGTGACACCTACGTGGCGTTCGCACCGCTCGCGTGGCCGCTGCTCGCGATGTGGATCGCGGTCACCGGGACGTTGGTGACCCGTCGGATCGCGGTGATGAGACGCATGCGGACCGTGGCCTCCAACGGCGCCCCGGCACGGGATCTGCGCATCCGGCCGATCGTGGACCGGGCCGCCCGTGAGCTCGGCGTGCGACCGCCGCGCGTGGTCGCGGTCCAGGGGTGCCCCGGCGGTGCCGCGCTGGTCGGGATCCGACGGGCGACGATCGTGGTGGACGCCGCCGTGCTGCGCGACCTCGACGACGAGGAGCTCGAGGGGCTGATCGCCCACGAGCTCGCGCACGTCAAACGACGGGACAACCTGCTGGCGCTCCTCGTCGGGTTGATCCGGGACATCTGCTTCTTCGTCCCCGGTGGCCGGTGGGTCTCCCGGCGGCTGTGCGAGGAGCGCGAGTTCGCCGCGGATCAGGTCGCGATCGCGACGACCGACCGCCCGGGCGCCCTCGCCAGCGGACTCCTCAAGGTGATCGACGTCAGCCGACCGAGGATGGCGTGCGCGGCGTTCGCAGCGCCGGCCGCGGTCGTCACCCGGGTGGAGCGCCTGGTCGGCGACGACCAGGAACGCGGCCCGTTGCGCACCCTGGTCGAGTCGGCCTCGGTCGCGGGGGCGCTGACGCTGTCCGTCGTCGTCGCGCTGCAGCTGCCGGCCGTCATCGCCGCGCCGACCTCGGAGGAGGGTTTCGGTCGCAACGCCATCGCCCTGCTGTGGACCTGGGAGGTGGAGGCTCCGCCCGCCGTGCACACCGAGTCGACCGCCTTCGACGTGTACCGGCGCAGCACCCCGTACGAACCGCCGGCCCGGTCGGTCCAGGCCGACGCCGCGTACCAGGGCCAGGAGTTCAACCCCGTGTACCTGCGTGGCGAGCGTGACGTCGCGTCGGCCGAGGCGACGACCGTGCACACGCGGTCCGCAGCCCTCGCCCGTCGTGACGAGCAGATGCTGCGACAGTGGCGGGCGACGCCGGTGGTCGCGCCGACCGACCGGCTCCGCCTGTACTGGCTGCACGAGCTCGAGTCGGGGGGCTGAGCGCCCGGCGTCCGGAGATGGTCGGTGCCCGGACGGGGACGTGGCTGGTACCCTCCCCGCCGACACCGCAGCAGTCCCAGCGCCCACGGCCAGGCGCGAGCCATGGACCGTCGACTGGACCCGCGAGACGAGGAGCCCCGTGACCGCCTTCATCTGGGTCGTCCTGTTCCTGCACGTCGTGTTCTCGCTGGGGATGATCGGCTTCATCCTCATGCACCGTGGCACCGGCGGTGGCCTGTCCGACATGTTCGGGGGCGGCGG
>CAZADJ010000008.1:0-28045 GCA_964483845.1 uncultured Actinomycetota bacterium
TGAGCCGCTGTCCCTCCATGCCCAGGAGGGTCGCACGGAGGTGTGACACCGCCCCCGCGGGGCCGCGGCGAAAGTCCGACCCGCCCCGACGGTGGTGTCAGCGCCCGCGCATCAGCTACGTTTGGTCTAGGCCAATCGTACATTGTGCCGCTGACGAGCGACGAGCAAGCTGAGAACCGAGCGATCTCGGGGCTCAGAACCGCTACAGGCCTAGACCAGTCGAGGGGACGTGGCTGCGAAACCACACCGCTACGAGTCCATCCGCGAGACGATGCGCGATCGCATCTCGGCGCTGTCCGTGGGCGACGTCCTCCCGCCCGAACGTCAACTCGCCGAGGAGTTCGGTGTCGCTCGGATGACGCTCCGGCGGGCCGTCGACGAGCTCGTCCGCGAGGGCTACCTGATCCGGCGCCAGGGCAGCGGCACCTACGTCGCCGAACCGAAGATCGCGCAGAAGCTCACGGTGACCTCCTTCTCCGACGACATGCGTCGACGCGGCCTCACACCCTCGAGTCGGACCCTGTCGGCCGAGGATCACCCGGCGGGCCCGCGGCTCGCCCGGCGACTGGAGATCAGTCCCGACGCGGTCGTGCTCACCGTCGTGCGTCTGCGGCTCGCCGACGACCGGCCGATGGCGATCGAGACCCTGCACGTCCCCCGGGCCGTCGTCCCGGACCTCGACGGCGACGAACTGACCGGGCGGTCCTTCTACGAGCTGCTCACCGGGCGCTTCGGCATCACGATCGCCCGCGGCACCCAGACGATCGAGCCCACCGTCACCAACGAGGAGGAGTCGGAGGCGCTCGAGGTGCCGTTGCACTCGCCCGCCTTCCTGTTCGAGCGCACCACCCGCACGCCCCACGACGAGGTGATCGAGTTCGTCCGCTCGGTGTACCGCGGTGACCGGTACAAGTTGCTCGCCGAGCTCGAAGCTCCGGCCGGGCCCCCCCGGGGCACGGACGCGACGACCGCACACGATCCGGTCGCGACGGCCGGATCGTGAGCGGCGACCGCACGACACGCGGGAGCGGCCACGTGGTCGCCTACGACCTGGGACGCTCCACCGCCCGGGCGGCGCTGTTCTCGGGGTCGGAGCGGATCGCCGCGGCCACGGAGCCCGCCGAGGGTTCCGTCATCGACGCGGGCGGGTCCGACGGGGTCGCGGGCAGCATCCGTCGACTCGCCACCCGCCTCCCGGACGGAGGTAGCGCCGCCGCGGTGGTGATCGGGCTCACCGGCGTCGCCCAGCACCCAGCGCGCGCGGCCGCTCTCGAGCGGCTGCTCCACGACCTCCACGGAGCGCCGCGCACGATCGTCACCAGCGACGTGGTGATCGCGCACGCGGGCGCGCTCGGCGGAGGTCCCGGCGTGGTGATCGTGGCGGGGACGGGCGCGGTGGCCCTCGGGGTGACCGGGGCGGGTGGGCACGTCCGGGTCGACGGTTGGGGCTACCTCCTCGGGGACGCCGGCAGCGCCTACGCGATCGGCCGGGCGGGGCTGGACCGGGCCCTGCGCGCCCACGACGGCCGCGGGCCGAGCACCGCTCTCCTGGACCGTGCGCGGCGGGCTTTCGGGCCACCGACCGGCATCCCGGCGCGTGTCCACGCGCAGCGCGACCCCGCACGGGTGATCGCGGCGTTCGCGGCCGAGGTCGCCGAGGCGGCACGCGCCGGCGATGAGCTCGCCCTCCGGATCTGGGATGACGCCGCCGACGAGCTCGCCACGGCCGCCGCGGCGGCCGTCGCGCGGCTGCGGTCGGTCGCCGGCGCCGATCCCGCGAGCACCGGGCCGGTGATCGTGTCGTGGGCCGGAGGCTCGTTCACGCACGCCGATCTGCTGGTCGGCCCGTTGCGACGACGGTTGGAGGACACCGACCCCCACGTGGAGGTCACGCCGCCGCTGGGTGACCCCCTGGACGGGGCCGCTCTGCTCGGACGGGATCCGGGCACCTGCCTGGAGACCGTGATCGAGCGCCACAGCGACGCGGTCGCCGAGGACGAGTACGACCACGGACCTGAGACCGAGGACCCGCACGAGGACCGAACCGACGGACACGACAGGGTGTCCCAGATGGGAGGACGACGATGATGCGAGGAACACGGATCTGGGCGGTGCTGATCGCCGCGATCATGGCGCTGGCGCTGTCCGCCTGCCCAGCGGACGACGAACCGGACGACGGAGCGGACCCCGCGGAGAACGGCGAGGAGACCGAGGCCACCGGGGAGGAGATCGAGGTCTGGATCATGCAGCCCGGGACGGAGGCGGTCGAGGAGATCGTCCGCTCGCAGGTCGAGGCGTTCGAGGAGGAGACCGGCGCGACGGTCGACCTGCAGTTCGTGCCGTGGCCGGCCGCACACGACCAGTTCGTCACCGGCATCGCCGGCGACCGTGTGCCGGACGTCGCCGAGATGGGGACGACCTGGACCCCGGAGTTCGGGGAGATGGGCGCGCTGGCGCCGGTCGCCACCGGCGAACAGGACTACATCGAGAGCCTGGTGGAGTCCGGCACCATCGAAGGGGAGGCACGGGGCGCCCCGTGGTACGCGGGTGCGCGTGCGCTCATCTACCGCGCCGACGTGTTCGACGAGCTCGGCCTCGAGCCGCCGGAGACCTGGGACGACGTGATCGCCGCGGGCGAGACGATCGAGGCGGAGACCGATCTGCACCCGTTCGGCGTGATCGGTGGCTACACCCACCTGTACCTGCCGATGATCTGGCACTGGGGTGGGGAGATCGCCACGGAGTCCGACGGCGGGTGGGAGTCACGCATCGACTCGCCGGAGGCGGTGGAGGCGTGGACCTTCTACGCCGACATGTTCGAGCGCGGCTGGGCGCCCGAAGGGGCCCTCGGCTGGAACTCCGCCGAACTGCGTGAGGCGTTCGCCGCCGGGGACTTCGCCATGATGATCGGCGGCGGGTGGGACCTCGCCGCGATCCTCGACTCGGCCCCCGACCTGGAAGGCGACGTCGAGGCGGTCCTCACCCCCGAGGGTCCCGCCGGCAACCGCGACGCGTTCGCGGGTGGCAGCCACTTCGTGGTCTTCGAGGGCAGCGACCAGCCGGACCTGGCCCAGCAGTTCATCGACCACATGCTCGAGGAGGAGCGCGTGGCCGAGTTCGCCGTCGAGCTCGGGTTCCTGCCCGGCACGGAGAGCGGCATCGAAGCCTCCGGGCTGCTCGACGACGAGCTGTTCAGCCCGTTCGCCGAGCAGCTGCGCGACCACTCCCGCACCTACCCTGCGAGCGGCGCATGGGGCGAGCTCGAGGGTGAGGGGGTGTTCATCACCGCGATGGAGCAGGTCCTCGGCGGTGACCGCACGCCCGAGGAGGCGCTCACGGAGCTGCGCGACCGCATGGACGAGGCCTTCGCCGATTGACGAGCGGACGGTGGCCGGCGCCGCGACCAGTACCCGGGCGCCGGCCACCGCCGACGAGGAGCGTCGTTGTCCACCCCACCCGTGACCGCGCCGCCGGAGGACCCGGCGGCTCCGCGCCCGGGGCCGCCGGGCCCGATCCGCGCCCGCTGGAACCGGCGGTGGTTCGAGAGGCGTGCGCTGCCGCTCGTGCTCGTCGCCCCCGCCGCGATCGTGATCTTCGGCGTCGTGCTGTACCCGCTCGTGCGCACGCTGTGGCTGTCGGCGCACGAAGCCGGCCTGATGTCCCTGGTCACCGGCGACATGGACTTCGTCGGCGTTCAGAACTTCGTCGAGCTCGTCCGCGACGCCCACCTGCGCATGGTCTTCACCCAGACCGCGCTGTTCGGGCTGGCCTGTGTCGTCGGCACGATGGCGCTCGGCCTCGCGGTCGCCCTGCTCCTCAACCAGCGCTTCCCCGGCCGGACCCTGCTCGGGATCCTCGTCCTCCTCCCCTGGGCGGTCCCCCCGGTGGCCGCGACGATCGTCTGGAAGTGGATGTTCAACGATCAGTACGGGATCGTGAACTGGGCGCTCGCGGGGGTGGGCTTCGAGATGTTCGCCGGCTACCCGTGGTTCAACGCCCGCCTGCCCGCGTTCTTCGTCATCTGGGTGGTCGTGGTCTGGCAGTCGTTCCCGTTCGTGGCGATCGCGCTGCTCGCGGGGCTGCAGTCGATCCCCGAGGAGGTGCACGACGCCGCCGAGATCGACGGCGCCGGGCCGTGGCAGCGCCTGCGTCTCATCACGCTGCCGATCCTGAAGCCGCTGGTCCTGATCCTGCTCGTCATCTCCACCATCTGGAACTTCAAGATCTTCGACCACGTGATGGTCATGACCGGGGGTGGGCCGGCGCGGCAGACGGAGGTGATCGTCGTCACCGTCTACCGCGAGGCGTTCACCCGGCTCAACTTCGGCATGGGCTCGGCGCTCGCGGTGGCACTCTTCCTCGTCCTCGCCCTGCTCACGGTCTTCTACGTCCGCGTCGCCCGGGAAGAGGAGGAGGACCTGTGACGCGCCGTCGGCTCGGACGGATCGGCATCATCCTCGCGGCGCTCGCGGTCGGGGCTTTCGCCGTCTTCCCCTTCCTCTGGATGGTGCTCACCTCCGTCAAACCGCGCCCGGAGATCCTCACGGCCACCCCGGTGTTCGTCCCGAGCGAGCTCGTCCTCGAGCGCTACGTCGACGTGCTCCGCCGTGGCTTCGCTACCTACCTCACCAACTCGCTCATCGTCTCGGTCACCACCGTCGTCGGCGGGGTGGCGATCGCCGCGCTCGCCGGGTACTCGCTGGCCCGCTTCCGCCTCCCGCTGCGCCGCTACCTCCTCCTCGTCGTCCTCAGCACGCAGATGTTCCCGATCGCGGCGCTGATCATCCCCCTTTTCGTCGTGATGCGGAACCTCGAGCTGCTGAACAGCCTGCTCGGTCTCGTCGTCACCTACCTCGCCTTCACCACCCCGATCGCGGTCTGGATCCTGCGTGGGTTCTTCAAGGGGATCCCGCCCGAGATGGAGGAGGCGGCGATGGTCGACGGCGCCACCCGGGTGGGGGCGATGGTGCGCGTCGTCCTCCCGCTCGCCGGCCCCGGGCTCGCCGCCGTCGGCGTCTTCACCTTCATCGCGGCGTGGCGCGAGTTCTTCATCGCGCTCACCTTCCTGTCCGACGAGTCGAGGTTCACGCTGCCGCTCGCCCTGGCCCGCTTCGAGGGCCTCGCGCACATCGACTGGGGCGGGATCATGGCCGCCAGCGTGCTGTTCACCGCACCGGTCGTGATCTTCTTCCTGCTGGTGCACCGCCGGCTCACCGAGGGCATGGTGGCCGGATCGATCAAGGGATAGAGAGGAGCACCGCCATCAGCATCGGCGTCTCGTACTTCGGCAACCGCATCCTCCGCCACGTCCGAACCGACATGGAGGGACTGGCCGCGCGGGGGTTCACCGGCGTGCTGCACACCATGAGCGAGAACGATCTCAACTACTACCCGGGCCAGATGGAGCGCATCGTCGCCGCCTCCCACGAGGCCGGCCTCGAGGTCCAGGTCGGCCCCTGGGGCGTCGGCCACGCCTTCGGCGGCGAGGCCGAGAGCCTGTTCACCGCCAAGCACCCCGACTACGGGCAGGTCTTCGACGACGGCGGTCGCGTCGGCGCGGCCTGCATCAACCGTCGCGAGTTCCGCGCCTTCGTGAAGACGTGGGCCGACGCCGCGATCGCGACCGGCGCGGACCGTATCTTCTGGGACGAGCCGCACTGGGCGCATCCGCGACGCTTCGACCGGGACGAGGAGCGTTGGAGCTGCCGCTGCGAGGTCTGCGCCGCGCGGTTCCGCGAGGAGCACGGCGCCGCCATGCCGAGCGAGCTGACCGAGGAGGTCGCCGCCTTCCGCGAGCGCAGCCTCGTGGAGTTCGTGCGCGAGCTCGTCACCCACGTCGCCGTCCGCGGCGGTCGCAGCACCGTCTGCCTGCTCCCGCTCGTCGAGGGCAGCCTCGGGCTGCGCGACTGGGAGCCGATCGCGACGGCCGAGGGGCTGGACACGCTCGCGACCGATCCCTACTGGCGTTTCTTCGAGGAGCCGGCAGAAGCCTTCGTCGGTGGCTTCGCCGACCGGGTGCGCGAGCTGGCGGACGCGAACGACCTCACCGCGCAGATCTGGATCCAGGGTTTCAGGCTCGGACCGGAGGACACCGAGGACATCCACGCCGCCGTGGCCGCCGCCCGCGGGGCCGGCGTCACCGACCTGTGGACGTGGGGGTACGAGGCCTGCGGCCACATGGACTACCTCGGGACCCGGGAGCCCGACGTGGTGTGGGAGGCCCTCACCACCGCCCTGACCGGGGGGGACGGCGATGGCTGAACCCACCGGTCTCGGTGAGCTCGCCACCGAGCGTCCCCGGCCGGACCTCGCCGACCTGGACCTGCGCTCCACCCGGGAGCTGGTCGCGCTCATGAACGCGGAGGACGCCACGGTCCCCGAGGCGGTCGGCCGGGTCGGCGCGACGCTCACCCGTGCGATCGACGCCGTGGTCGACCGCATGCGCGACGGCGGCCGGCTGGTCTACGTCGGCGCGGGCACCTCCGGTCGGCTCGCGCAGCTGGACGCGGCCGAGGTGCCGCCGACCTTCGGCGTCGCCGCGGACCGGGTCCCGGTGCTCCTCGCGGGGGGCGAGACGGCGGCCGCGCAGGCGCAGGAGGGTGCCGAGGACGACGAGGAGGCCGCCCGCCGCGACGTCGCGCACGCCGGGGTCGTCGAGCGCGACGCGGTGGTCGGCGTCTCGGCCTCCGGCCGGACCCCCTACGTGCTCGCCGCGGTCACCGCCGCCCGGGAGCGGGGCGCGCTGACGGTCGGGGTGAGCTGCAACCGGGACGCCGAGCTGAGCGGCCACGTCGACCATGCGGTCGAGGTGGCCGTCGGGCCGGAGGTGATCGCCGGGTCCACCCGTCTGAAGGCCGGAACGGCGCAGAAGCTGGTGCTGAACACCATCTCGACGGTGGCGATGGTCCGGCTCGGCCACACCTTCGGGAACCTCATGGTCGACGTGGTCGCCACCAACGACAAGCTCCGCGACCGCGCCCGACGCGTCGTCGAGGCCGCCACCGGCGCCGACCCCGAGCTGGCGACGAGCACGCTCGATGATTGCGCCGGCGAGGTGAAGACCGCCATCGTCGTGCTGCTCTCCGGCGCCGACGCCGCGGAGGCGCGCGACCTCCTCGCCGCCGCCGGCGGGGTCGTGCGCGACGCGCTGGAGGAACGACCGTGATCGTGGTGGGTCTGATGTCGGGGACGTCCGCGGACGCGATCGACGTCGCCGTCGCGGAGCTCACCCACCGAGCCGACGAGCTGCGCCTGCGGCCGCTCGTCACCCTGACCCGACCGCTGCCGAGCGACCTACGTGGTCTGGTCCACGAGGTGGTCACCGACGGGCGGGCCGACCTCGCCGACATCTGCCGCCTCGACGCGGGCCTCGGCCGGGCCTTCGCGGCCGCGGCCGCGGCCGGTCTCGCCGAGCTCGACGGGGTGCGCGGCGACCTGGTGGTCTCCCACGGGCAGACCGTCCACCACCTGGTGGAGGACGGAGAGGTGACCGGCAGCCTCCAGCTCGGCGCCCCGGCCTGGATCGCCGAACGCACCGGGCTCCCGGTCGTCGCCGACCTTCGTGCCCGTGACATCGCCGCCGGCGGGCAGGGGGCACCGCTGGTGAGCCTGATCGACACGCTCCTGCTCGGCACCGCTGAGGAGCCGGCGGCAGCGCTGAACCTCGGCGGCATCGCCAACGTCACCGTGGTCGCACCCGGGCGCGAGCCGATCGCGTTCGACGTCGGCCCCGCCAACGCGCTGCTCGACGCCGCCGCCCGGCGCTACCTCGACGCCGACCGCGACGAGGGGGGCGCCGCGGCGGCCCGCGGCACCGTCGACCAGGACCTGCTCGCCGCGCTGCTCGACGACGACTACCTGCGACGGCCGCCACCGAAGACCACCGGCAGGGAGCGCTACGACGCCGCCCACCTCGAGGCCGCGCTCGCGGAGGCACCGGTCGACGCCGGCGACGACGTCCTCACCACCCTCGTCGCGACGGTCGCGCGCAGCGTCGCCGACGCCCTCGCGGACACCGGCGTGCGCCGCGTGGTGGTCAGCGGCGGTGGGGTGCGCAACCCCACCCTGCTGGCCAGCCTCACCGACGCGCTCGCTCCGACCGCGGTGATCACCTCGGACGAGCTCGGCGTGCCGGCGGACGCCAAGGAGGCGCTGGCCTTCGCCGTGCTCGGCTACCTCACCTGGCACGGCGCCCCGGCGACCGTCCCGAGTTGCACCGGGGCGGTCGGAGCGCGTCTCCTCGGCAGCATCACCCCCGGAACGGGGCCACTCGCCCCACCGCCGCCGATGGCGACCACGCCGACGAGGCTCACGGTCGGGGGGCAGCGCTGATGCGTCTCGGGGTCGCCGCCGCGCTCGTCGACGGGGAGATCGTCGACGGCGACGTCGAGGTCGTCGACGGGCGCGTCCAGCGGGTGGGGGTCGCGCCCGCGGGTCACGGTGGGCTTGCCGCTCCCGGCTTCGTGGACCTGCAGGTCAACGGGTTCGCCGGCGTGGACCTGCTCTCCGCCGACGAGACCGGCTACCGCACCGTGGGCGAGGCGCTGCTCGCCACCGGGGTGACCGCCTACCAGCCGACCCTCATCACCGCCGACGAGCCCGACCTCGTCGAGGCGCTGAAGGTCGTCGCGGCGGTGCGACGTGGAGGTGACCGGGCCACGGCGGTCCCCCGGGTGCTCGGCGCGCACCTCGAGGGACCGTTCCTGTCCCCCGACCGTCTCGGGACCCACCCGGCGGGGCCGCGCCGAGACCCCGACCTGGCGCTTCTCGACCGGCTCCTCGACACCGGGCAGGTCGCCTACGTCACCCTCGCCCCCGAGCTGCCCGGCGCCGACGCGCTCATCGACCGGCTGATCCAGCGCGGGATCGTCGTCTCTGCCGGCCACACCGCGGCGGACGCCGCGGCGGCCAACGCCGCGTTCGACCGCGGGGTGCGCACGGTGACGCACCTGTTCAACGCGATGCCGGGGATGAGTGCGCGCAACCCCGGCATCGCCGGTGCGGCGCTGGCACGCGACGACGTCATCGTCCAGCTCATCGTCGACGGCCACCACCACGCCCCGGAGACCGTGCGGTTCACGTGGAGAGCGGCCCGGGGCCGGTTCGCCCTCGTGACCGACGCGATCGCCGCGGCGGGCATCGGCGACGGCACCTACCACCTGGGCGGCGTCGCGGTCGAGGTCCGCGACGGGGTGGCGCGACGCGAGGACGGCACGCTGGCCGGCAGCACGCTCACGATGATCTCGGCGGTCCGCAACCTGCACACCCTCGGGGCGCCGCTCCCTGCGGCGCTCGCCGCCGCGTCCGCGGTGCCCGCACGGGTCCTGGACCGGGCCGACTTCGCCAGCCTGCGTCCGGGCGGGACGGCTGACGCGGTCGTCCTCGACGACCGGCTCGAGATCACCGACGTGCTCGTCGGAGGCCGGCCGGCGTGAGCGTGATGGCGGAGGAGATCGGCGAGCAGCCCGAGGCGCTCGCCCGTCTCGTCGACACGGCCGACGAGGTCGTGGAGGGCCTCGCCCGTGACCTCGCCGCAGCGGAGGTCGGCTGGGTGGTGATCGCCGCCCGCGGGAGCTCCGACAACGCCGCGCGGTACGGCCAGTACCTGCTGGGGTGGCGCAACCGCCTGTCCGTCGCACTGGCCGTCCCCTCGCTGCACACCGTCTACCGCACCCGGCCACGTCTCGACGGAGGGGCCGCGGTCGCGATCTCGCAGTCTGGCCAGTCGCCCGACGTCGTCGCCGTCCTCGAGGCCGCGCGCGGGGAGGGCCGGCCCGCCATCGCGCTGACCAACGACCCCTCCTCGCCGCTCGCGGCCGCCGCCACCCACGTCGTCGAGCTGCGCGCCGGACCGGAGCGTGCGGTCGCGGCGACGAAGTCGTACACCAACTCCCTCGGGGCGCTCGCACTGCTGTCGGCCGCGCTGTCGGACGGAGACCGACGGAGCGCCACCCTCGAGGCACTCCGTGCCACCCCGGAGGCGGTGGCGGCGGCGGTCGACCGGGCCACCGGGACCGCCGCCGACGCCTTCGACCGCTACGCGGCGATCGGAGGCTGCGCCGTCGTCGGACGCGGGCTGAACTACGCCACCGCGTTCGAGGTCGCCCTGAAGGTCCGCGAGCTCACCGGCGTGGTCGCCGAGGCGTTCTCCCCGGCCGATCTGCTGCACGGTCCGATCGCCGCACTCGGGCCCGACACGCCGGCGGTGCTGGTCGCACCGGACGAACCGAGCCTGGACAGCGTGCGCGGGGTCGCACCGCGCCTCGTCGAGCGCGGCGTCGAGCTCGTCGTCCTGTCCCGCGACACCGACCTCCTCGAGCGAGCATCGACGCCGGTGCGGTTGACGGCGGCTCCGACGCCGTGGCTCACGCCGCTCACGGCGGTGGTCCCCGGCCAGGTGCTGGCCCACCGGCTCGCTCGTCTCCGTGACCTCGACCCGGACGACCCCGAGGGCCTGCAGAAGGTGACCCGCACCCGGTGACCGCACTCGACGAGGCAGCCGACCGGCTGGCGGCGATCGTCTCCGCCGGGCAGCTGACCCCCGGTGCGGTGCTGCGCGTCGAGCAGCGCGGCGCGATCGTGCTCGAACGCGCCGTCGGGTACGCGCAGGATCACGACGGAGACGGGCCACTGGACGAACCGCGCCCCGTGCGACCCGACACCGTCTTCGACGTCGCCTCCCTCACGAAGGTCCTCACCACCGCCGCGCTGATGCGCCTGGTCGACCGTGCCGCGGTCGGGCTCGACACGCCGGTCGGCGCGCTCCTCGGCGAGCTCGCCGAACCGGGGGCTCCCCCCACCACCCTCGACCACCTTCTGACCCACCGCGGGGGCCTCCCGGCCTGGCAGCCGACCTACCTCTTCACGAGCTCCGCGGCGGAGGCGCTCCGTTGGATCCAGACCCTGCCGCGGCCCGCACCTCCGGGACGCGAGCGGCGCTACTCCGACCTCGGGTTCATGCTGCTCGGCGCGGCCGTCGAGCGTCTGACCGACGAGACGCTCGACGCCCACCTCGAGCGGACGCTCCTCGCCCCGCTCGGCATGGCCGACAGCCGCTACGCGCCGCCGCCGGGGTGGCGGTCGCGCATCGCGGCGACGTCGACCGGGAACCGCACGGAGCGACGGATGATCGCGGCCGGCGAGCCCGAGCCGGTCGCGGCGTCCCCCGCCGACTTCGCCGGGTGGCGCACCCACACGCTGGTCGGCGAGGTCAACGACGGCAACGCCGCCCACACCTTCGACGGCGTCGCCGGCCACGCCGGGGCGTTCTCGACGGCCGCCGATCTCGCCACCCTCGGCACCGCGCTGCTCGACGCGCTGGCGGGTCGGAACGCGCCGTGGTCACCGGGGACCGTCCGCGCCTTCCTGGACGAGCCGTACGACCGGGGTCAGGCGCGAGGGTGGTGGACCCGCCGCCTCGACGACCGTCGCGGCGGCTTCGGCCACCGCGGGTTCACCGGCTGCGAGCTCAGCGTGATCCCCGAGCTGGAGACGGTCGTGGTCCTGCTCACCAACCGGCTGCACACCGAACGCGACCCGCCACCGGACCACGGACCGGTGTGGCGGGACCTGCTCACCGCCACTTACGCGACCCTGGCCCGGTGATCGCGTCCACACGCGGGCCCTCCCTCCTGGACGAACGCGTCCACGGTGACCACGACCACGACACGCACGAAGCGTCGACGACGTCCCCCGCGGGGGGCGAGGGCCGGGGCCGCGAAGCGCTCCCTGCGGCTCCGGCCCCCCGCGCCCCAGGCCTGTCCGTGACGCCGGTGGGGCGCTGGACGCCGGATCGGGACCGCGCGCCGGCTCAGGGCCCTCGTGCGACCCGGACGATGGGTGTGCGGAGAGCCCCGAGGCCGTCGATCTCGACGAGAACCTCGTCTCCGTCCTCGAGGAAGACCGGCGGCTCACGAGTGAAACCCACCCCGGCCGGCGTCCCCGTCGAGATGAGGTCACCGGGCCGGAGCGTCATCGTCAGGCTGATGAAGCTGACGAGTTCCGCCACCGAGAAGATCATCTGGGCCGTGGACGAATCCTGTAGGAGACGTCCGTTCACCGAGCACCGCAAGCCCAGTGCCTGGGGGTCGTGGACCTCGTCAGGGGTGACCACCCAGGGCCCGGTGGGGTGGAACCCGTCGATCGCCTTGCCACGCGTCCACTGGCCGCCCCGGAACTGCAGGTCCCGCGCCGAGAGATCGTTCATGCACGTGTAGCCGGCGACGTGATCGAGCGCGTCGGCGACCGCCACCTCCCGTCCGGGACGGCCGATGACCACCCCGAGCTCGACCTCGTAGTCGACCTGCCGGGTGGCCGCCGGCAGCGTGACCGGCTCCCCGTGGCCGGCGAGCGAGTTGGCGAACTTCGTGAAGAGCACCGGCTCCTCGGGCGGGGGCATCCCGCTCTCCTCCGCGTGGTCGCGGTAGTTCAGGCCGATGCACATGATCTTCTCCGGCCGCCTCACCGGCGCGGTCAGCCGCAGGTCCCCGAGGGGGATCGGAGCCGCGTCCTCGGACTCACCCGTCTCGAGGTAGGTCATGAGGTCCGAGCCCATCGGCACGACCACGTCCCCCTCGACCCGTCCGAAGCCGCCGTCGTACGAGACGAGCTTCACGATCCTCCTCCTCCCCGGACGTGGGCGTCCCGGACCCCGTCACACCGCCGTCATCCCGCCGTCCATCACGAACGCCGACCCGTTGACGAACCGCGCCCGGTCGCTGGCCAGGAACGCGATCCCCTCGGCGACCTCCTGCGGGGTCCCCATCCGCCCGTCGAGCTGGCGCTCCTCCATCGCCCTCCGGGCCGCCTCGGGGTCGTCGGCACCGGCGATGATGCGGTCGATCCAGCCGGTCTCGACGGTCCCCGGGCAGATGGCGTTCGCGCGGATCCCGTCAGCCGCGTGGTCCGCGGCGATCGCCCGGGTCAGGCCGATCACCCCCGCCTTCGAGGCGCAGTAGGCGGCGCGCTCACGTATCCCGACCATCCCGGCGACCGAGGCCACGTTGACGATCGCACCTCCGCCGGCCGGGACCATGCCGGGGATGACCGCACGACAGACGCGGTACACGGCGGTGAGGTTGACGGCCACCACCCGGTTCCAGTCCGACGGGTCGGTCGCGGTCACGTCGGCGCGCACGGCGGTACCCGCGTTGTTCACCACCACCTGCGGCGGACCCTCCGAGGTCACGAGCCCGTCGATCATCGCGTCGACCGCCTCACCGTCCGCCACGTCCAGGACGAACGGCAGCACCCGCCCCGCGCCGGACGCCACCACCTCGACGGCAGCGTCCAGGGACCCGGCGTCGCGGTCGACGAGCGCGATCACCATCCCGTCGGCGGCGAGCCGGTGCGCGGTCGCCAGCCCGATCCCGGAGGCGGCGCCGGTCACGAGCGCGACCGGTCGCGATCCGTCACCCACCTGTCCGTGCCTCCGTCCCGGCTCCCGTCCCGCGAGCGGCCCACCCCACCGCTCGGCTATGGTATGACCATTGGAGGAGCCTAGCGGTCCGGCCCGAGCCCAGGCACGCGGTCTCCGGGCCACGCGTTCCGATCGGGAGGTGGAGCGGTGCTCGCGGTGCGATGGCACGGACGGGACGACGTCCGCGTGGAGGACGTCCCGCCCCCGCCCGCGCCGGGCCCGGACGAGGTCCAGGTGCGTGTCGAGTGGTGCGGGATCTGCGGCACCGACATGGAGGAGATGCGCCACGGCCCGATCTTCATCCCGGTCGACGAGCCCCACCCGATCACCGGGCGGACCGCGCCGCTCACCCTCGGCCACGAGTTCGCCGGGGTGGTGGAGACCGTCGGTCCGGGGGTGGAGCACCTGCGGGCGGGAGATCGCGTCGCCGTGGACACGATCGTCTACTGCGGCGAGTGCCACTGGTGTCGGCGCAACGAGGTCGTCCGCTGCGAGCAGTTCGGGGCGCTGGGGCTTCAGGGCGACGGCGGCTTGGCGGAGCTGTGCAACGCCCCGGCCGCGATGTGTCTGCCGATCCCGGCCGGGGTCGGCACCGACGCCGCCGCGCTGGCGGAGAC
Source organism: uncultured Actinomycetota bacterium (assembly GCA_964483845.1). Classification (GTDB taxonomy): domain Bacteria; phylum Actinomycetota; class Nitriliruptoria; order Nitriliruptorales; family JAHWKO01; genus CAZADJ01. The sequence goes on from CAZADJ010000008.1 coordinate 14,035, forward strand.
CCTCTCGGTCGGTGTCCGCGCGCTGAAGCGGGGCCGCCTGCGCGCCGGTGAGCGGGTCGCCGTCGTCGGCGTCGGCGCGGTGGGTCTGATGACCGTCCAGGCGGCGCGCGCGATGGGTGCCTCGAGCGTCAGCGTGATCGAGCCGGCCGAGGAACGGCGTGCGCTCGCCCTCGAGCTCGGCGCCGACGCGGCGCACGCCGAAGCGGAGCCGCTCGGCGTCGACGTCGCGGTCGAGGCCGCGGGGAACCCGCGCGCGGTCGAGGCCGCGATCGGTGCGGTCGGGAAGGGGGGGCGGGCCGTGCTCGTCGGGATCGACAAGCGACCGGTGACCTTCGAACCGCTGCGCCTCGTCATCGACGAGGCCGAGATCATCGGGTCGCTGTCGCACGTCTACGACGAGGACTTCCGTATCGCCCTCGATCTGCTCGCACGGGACTCGGTCCGGGCCGAGCCGCTCGTCACCGACCGCGTCCCGATCGGGCGGGCCGTGGAGGACGGCCTCTCCGCCCTCGCCAGGGAGCCCGAGCGGCATCTGAAGATCCTCGTGGATCCGCAGGCCTCCTGACCGTGGGCGCGACGACCCGGTCCTGGACGTCCGACGAGGAGCTCTTCGCGCTCGTCACGCAACACCTGTACGCCGCGGTCGTCTCCGACGTCCTCGACGCGCTCGGCCACCGCGCCCACACCGTCGACGGCGCGCTACGACCCCTGGATGCCACGAACGTCCTCGTCGGACGGGCCAACCCCTGTGCCGTGGTCGAGGTGGACGAGCTCGAGGACGACCCCTACGAGGGCGTGATCGCCGCGCTCGACCAGGTGCGGGAAGGGGAGGTGGTGGTCCTCGCGGCGGGCGGGACGCAGCGGGCGGCGCTGTGGGGTGAGCTGTTCAGCACCGCGGCGGCGGGCCGAGGCGCCCGCGGCACGGTCGTGGACGGACCGGTGCGTGACCAACGCGCCATCGTGGAGCTCGGCTACCCGGTGTTCGCCCGCAGCGCGTCGCCGCTCGACTGCGCCGGGCGCGCGGCCGTCACCGCCCACCGGACCCCCGCGTCCTGCGGGGGGCTCCGGATCACGCCGGGTGACCTCATCGTCGGCGACGTCGACGGGCTCGTCGTCGTGCCCGAGCGACTCGTCGACGAGACCATCGCCGGCGCGTTGGAGAAGGTCGCGCGCGAATCGGGCATGCGCGACGCGCTGGCCGGGGGACGATCGCTGCGTGAGGCCTACGACGAGCACCAGGCGCTCTAGCTCCAGAGGAGGGTCCCATGGGTGAGATGACCTACCGGAGGCTCGGCAAGACCGGCTACGAGGTCAGCGCCGTCGGCTGCGGCACGTGGGCGATGGGCGCCGACTGGGGGCCGGTGGACGACGAGGAGAGCCTGGCCGCCCTGCACGCCTCGGTGGACGCTGGCGTGAACTTCCTGGACACCGCCGACGTGTACGGGGACGGTCGCAGCGAGAAGCTGATCGGGCGCTTCCTCACCGAGCGCGACGAGCGCATCTACGTCGCGACGAAGATCGGGCGTCGAGCGCCGCTCGACGTCAGCCACCACACGCCGGAGAACATGCGGGCGTGGCTCGAGCGGTGCCGGGCGAACCTCGGGGTCGAGACCCTCGACCTGGTCCAGCTGCACTGCCTCCCCAGCGAGACCTACGACACGCCGGAGATCTTCGAGGCGCTCGACGGCTTCGTCGAGGAGGGATTGATCGCCCACCACGGGGTGAGCGTCGAGACCGTGGACGAGGGTCTGCGGGCGCTGCGCTACCCGGGCGTCGCCAGCGTCCAGATCATCTTCAACATGTTCCGTCAGAAGCCGGCGGACCGCTTCCTCGCCGCGGCGGCCGAGGCCGACGTCGGCGTGATCGCGCGGGTACCGCTCGCCTCCGGGCTCCTCACCGGCAAGTTCTCGGTCGACGAGACCTTCCCCCCCGACGACCACCGCAACTTCAACCGGCAGGGCGAGGCGTTCGACGTGGGTGAGACGTTCGCGGGGGTCGACTTCGCGACCGGGGTGGCCGCGGCCGACCTCCTCGCCGACCTGCCGCCCGAGGGAGCCACCATGGCCCAGCTGGCCATCCGGTGGATCCTGATGTTCGAGGAGGTGAGCACGGTCATCCCCGGCGCCAAGAACCCGCGTCAGGCGCGCGAGAACGCGGCGGCGGCGGGCCTCCCACCGCTCGACGGGGAGGCGATGGATCGCGTCCGCGAGGTCTACGACGAGCACGTCCGCGAGCTCGTCCACGACCGGTGGTGACGGCCGTGCCGGGCGATGTGGAGGTCGCGATCGCCGCCGAGGCGACGCTGGGCGAGGGTCCGGTCTGGGACGTGGAGACCGCGACGCTCGTGTGGGTCGACATCCTCGGTGAGCGCGTCCACCGGTTCGATCCGTCGACCGGCGAGGACACCTCCCTCGACGTCGGGCGCCCCGTGGGGGCGGCGGGCCTGCGTCGGGCGGGGGGTCTGGTGCTCGCCGTCGAGGACGGGTTCGCGGTCCTCGACGGCGCCTCGGAGGAGGTCGAGCTCGTCGCCCCCGTCGGCGCCGACGACCCCGGGATCCGGTTCAACGACGGCGCCTGCGACCCCGCGGGCCGGTTCTTCGCCGGGACGATGGCCTACGACCTCACCGCGGGGGCGGCCAGCCTCTACCGCCTCGATCCCGATCACCGCGTCACCGAGGTCGTACACGACGTCACGATCTCGAACGGGCTGGGCTGGTCGCCCGATCAGCGCACCCTCTACTACATCGACAGCCCCACCCAGCGGATCGACGCCTTCGACTACGACCGGGACAGCGGGGAGATCAGCGGCCGTCGCCCGGTGGTGGAGATCCCCGCCGACGCGGGGCTGCCCGACGGGCTCACCGTCGACGCGGAGGGGGGGATCTGGACCGCGTTCTGGGACGGCTGGGCGGTCCGTCGCTACACCCCCGACGGGCACCTCGACCGTGAGCTCCGGCTGCCGGTCGCCCGGGTCACGAGCTGCGCGTTCGGCGGCGATGATCTCGCGACGCTGTACATCACCTCGGCACGCGACGGGCTGGACGAGCGCCAGCTCACCGAACAGCCGTTGGCGGGAGCGGTCTTCGCGCACGACCCCGGCGTGAGGGGCCTCCCCGAGCACCGCTTCGACGGTTGAGCGCCGGATCGGCCCGGCGGACACCTGCCTATCATCATACGATAGGATGTCACCGCGACCCCACCGAACGGGGAGCAGCGAGTTGGTCGAACGGGATCGCACGTACCCCCAGCGTGGACTGCACGGCAAGGTCGTGCACGAACTCGGCGTCCGGATCGTCCGCGGCGAGTTCGCACCCGGCGACGCACTGCCGAACGAGCCGCAGCTCGGTGAGGAACTCGAGGTCAGCCGATCGGTGCTCCGCGAGGGCATGAAGGTCCTGGCCGGCAAGGGCCTCGTCCGGATCCGCCCGAAGACGGGGACCCGCGTGCGCCCCCGCGAGGACTGGAACCTGCTCGACCCGGACGTCCTGGGGTGGCAGTTCGAGGCGGCCCCGACGCCCCGCGGACTGCGCGACCTCCACGAGCTGCGCGCCATCGTCGAGATCCAGGCCGCCCGCCTGGCCGCCGAGCGTCGGGACGACAGCGACGTCGAGGCGATCAGCGAGCACCTCGACGGGATGCGGACGACGGTGAACGAACCCCCGGCCTTCGTCGAGGTGGACCTGCGCTTCCACAGCGGGATCTTCGAGGCGAGCGAGAACGAGCTCCTCGCCCACCTCAACGCGATGTTCGCGGTCGCCTTCCGTGCCGTACGCCGGTTCCACACGAGGCAGCCGGCGCGCTACATCGACTCGATCGAGCTCCACGCGGACGTGCTGGAGGCGATCCGCGTCGGTGACGGCGACGCTGCCGAGAAGGCGATGGAGGTGCTCATAGAGGACGCGCGGGTCGACCTCGAGCACTACATCGCGGAGATCGACTGGCCCGCCGCCTAGGGAGGAACGTCCGTGGAAGTCGCACCGGGAGTCCACCGCATCGAGACGCCGCTCGGCGAGCGCGTCAACTGCCTCTACCTCTTCACCGGATCCGACGGCGCGCTGCTCTTCGACACCGGGATCGATGCGACCGTGCGGGAGGCGCTCCCGGCCTACCTCGACAGCATCGGCTACGACCCGGGCCGCATCCGCTTCGTCGTGAACAGTCACTGCGACTGGGACCACACCGGCGGCAACGGTGCGGTGGCCGAGATCGCCCCCGACGCCGTCCTGATGTGCCACGAGCTCGACCGCCCGAGGATCGAGGATCTCGACCTGCTCATCGATCGTCGCTACGGGGAGTTCCGGGACGACCACGGCATCGACGAACCCGAGGAGACCAAGGCGTTCATCCACGAGAACGCCCGGCCCGTACCGGTCGACGTCGGGCTCCGGGGCGGTGAGCGGCTCCACCTCGGCGACGGTTGGCACGTCGAGGTGATGCACACCGCCGGGCACTCGTGGGGCCACGTGAGCATCCACGACCCGCGCAGCCGCACGGTCGCGATCGGCGATGCGGTCCTGTGGAACGCCGTCCTCTTCGCCGACGGCCGGCCGGCGTTCCCCCCGACGTACCGCTACGTCGATACCTACGTCGCGACGATCCACCGCTTCCAGGGGATGGAGATCGATCAGCTCCTGACGAGCCACTACCCGATCTACGCCGGCGCCCAGGTGGGCGAGTTCCTGGCGGAGAGCCGCGCGTACGTCGACCGCGTGGACGCCGCGCTCCGTGGGGCGCTCCGCGACCAGCCGCACACGATGCGTGGGCTCACCGAGGAGCTGGGCGACGAACTCGGCCGGTGGCCGGAGGAGGCCCACGAGTACCTCGTCCACCCCTTCGGCGGGCACCTGGAGCGCTTCGAGCAGCACGGCGACGTCGAGGCGACCCGCGGCGACGACGGCCACGTGATCTACCGCTGGTCGGGGTCGTGATGTCCGGCCGCCTGCGGGACCGCATCGCGATCGTCACCGGGGCCGGTCGCGGGATCGGCGCCGCGATCGCGCACCGTTTCGCCGAGGAGGGTGCGCGTGTCGCCATCGCCGAGATCGACCCGGAGACGGGAACGGGGGTCGCGGCCACCCTCCGTGAGCGGGGCGCGGAGGCGGTGGCGGTCACGACCGACGTCGCCGACCCCGCGTCGGTGCGGGCCATGACGGCGACCGTGGTCGACGAGCTCGGCGCCCCCGACGTCCTCGTCAACAACGCCGGCATCGCCGTCTTCGACGACCCGCTGGAGCTCACGGACGAGGACTGGGCGCGCTGCTTCGACGTCGACCTCAACGGCGTCTGGTACTGCTGCCGGGAGGTGCTGCCGCACATGCTCGACGCCGGCGGGGGCAGCATCGTGAACATCGCGTCGGTCCACTCCTTCCAGATCATCCCGGGCTGCTTCCCCTACCCGGTCGCCAAGCACGGCGTGCTCGGGCTCACCCGGGCCCTGGCGATGGACTACGCGCGCCACGGCATCCGGGTGAACGCGATCTGTCCCGGCTACATCGACACGCCGATCAACGCCGAGATCTGGAGCACCGCACCCGATCCGCAGGCCGAGCGCGAGAAGGCAGCCGCGCTGCACCCGGTCGGGCGGATCGGCACGCCCGACGAGGTCGCCTGGCCCGCGGTCTTCCTGGCCTCGGACGAATCGAGCTTCATGACCGGTGCGAGCCTCGTCGTCGACGGCGGCCGCTCGGTGCTGCACCACGAGTGAGCGGGAGGACCCGGATGCGTCTCGACGACAGGACCGTGCTGCTGACCGGTGGCGCGGGCGGCCTCGGAGCGCCCACCGCCGGGACACTCGCGTCCGCCGGCGCGCGGGTGCTGCTCCTCGACCTCGCGGACAGCGACGGGGAGCAGGTGGCGTCCGCGCTGGCCGAGCGGACCGGCGGGGACGTGCGCTTCGTCGCGGGCGACCTCGCCGATCTCGAGGGGACCCACGAGCAGCTGACCGGGCTCGCGGACGACCTCGGTGGGATCGACGTGCTCGTGAACAACGCGGCGATCTACCCGAGCAAGCCGTTCGACCAGTACCGCATCGACGAGTACCAGCGGGTCCAGCGCGTCAACGCCGACGCCGCCTTCGTGTGTGCCCAGGCGCTCGTCCCGGGGATGCGCGCGACCGGGTGGGGCCGGATCATCAACATCGCCAGCATCACCTTCTACGGCGGGTGGGCCGACCTGGCCCCCTACGTCGTCTCGAAGGGCGCGCTCGTCGGGTTGACCCGGGCGCTGGCCCGTGAGCTGGGGCCGGACGGGATCACCGTGAACGCCGTCGCCCCCGGGGCCTTCCCGACGGCGGCGGAGGAGATCCACCCGGATCCGGAGGGCTACGAACGGTTCGTGCTCGACCACCAGGCGGTGAAGCGGCGGGGCGAGCCGGGCGACATCGGCAACGCGGTGCTGTTCTTCGCCTCCCCGGAGAGCGGCTTCGTCACCGGGCAGCTCCTCAACGTCGACGGCGGATGGGTGATGGCATGAGCGCAGTGGACACGGACAGCGGGGCGGGCTCCCGCGGGATCCTGGACGGCTACCGCGTCCTGGACGTCTCCATCGCGATGGCCGGCCCGTTCGCCGCCATGCGTCTGGGGGACCTGGGGGCGGACGTCATCAAGGTGGAGCCGGTCGGCGGTGAGTGGCAGCGGCACGTCTCCGCGGGGGGAGCGCGCGGCAACCGCGTCAACGTCTCCTTCCTCTCGCTCAACCGCAACAAGCGCAGCCTCGCCCTCGACCTCAAGTCCGACGACGGTCAGGAGATCATGACCCGGCTGATCGAGAGCGCCGACGTCGTGCTGCAGAACTACCGGCCCGGCGTGGCCGAGCGTCTCGGGATCGACTACGAGCGCGTCCGGGGGATCAACCCGGACATCGTCTACGTCTCGCTCTCCGGCTACGGCGAGAGCGGTCCGTACCGGGACCGACCGGGCCAGGACCTCCTCATCCAGGCGATGAGCGGCGCGATGTACAGCGCCGGCCGCGCCGCCGATCCGCCGTCGCCGGCGGGGCACTACGTCGTCGACGCGATCGCCGCCTACACGGCGTTCGAGGGGGCGCTGGGCGCCCTCCTCCACCGCGAGCGCACGGGCGAGGGACAGCTCGTGGAGGTCAACATGCTCGACGCGATCATCGCGCTGCAGATGCAGGAGATGTCCGTCTTCACGGTGGGCGGCAAGCCCCAGGTGCGGACGGACGAGCGGCACGGTCACGTGTACATCCGGGCTCCGTACGGCGTGTTCGAGACGAGCGACGGGTACCTGACGCTCGCTTTCCCTCCGCTCGACAGCCTCGGGCGGGCGATCGACGCCCCCGAGCTCGAGGAGATGGACGCCGAGGTCGACGGGTGGGAGCGACGCGACGAGATCTTCCGGCTGGTGCGCGAGCACCTGAAGGGACGGACCACCCGGGAGTGGCTCGAGCGCTTCGACGAGCACGACATCTGGGCCGGACCCGTGTACCGCTACGAGGACGTCGTCGACGACCCGCAGGTCAGGCACAACGGTGCGCTCGTCACCTACGAGCATCCCACCGAGGGGCAGGTGACCACACCGGGCTTCCCGATCCGGTTCACACGGACACCGAGCGAGGTCCGCAACGGCGCCCCCCTCACCGGGGAGCAGACACACGCGATCCTCGCCGATCTCGGCTACACCGAGGATGCCGTGCGCGAGCTCCTCGACCACGGTGTGGTCGCGAGGGAGGCACCGTGACGCGCGTCGGACCGACAGCGACGGGCGCGCGGCACGACGGGCAGGGGTCGGCGAGCTGGAGGGGGCTGACCTGGGACCACCCCCGCGGGTTCGCGCCGCTGCGTGCGCTCGACGGCCCGGTGCGCTGGGAGCGGCAGCCGCTGGAGGGGTTCGAGTCGCACCCGATCGACGATCTCGCCGACCGCTTCGATCTGCTCGTCATCGACCACCCCGGGATCGGTGCCGCAGCCGACGCGGGGTGCCTGCGACCCGCGGACGCGATCCTGACCCCGGAGGAGCTGAGCGAGCGACGCGAGGGGACCGTCGGCGCGTCCTTCGCCAGCTACCGCCACGCGGGACGGCAGTGGGCGCTGCCGATCGACGCGGCCACGCAGGTACTCGCCGTGCGCCCGGACCTGCTCGACGGACCGCTCCCGACCACGTGGCCCGAGGTGCTCGAACGATCGCGTCGTGTGCCGACCGCCCTCCCCCTGGCCGGTCCGCACGCGCTGCTGGCGTTCCTCGCCGTCTGCGTCGCTCTCGGTGCGGAGCCGGCCGCAGAGCCGACGGTGCTCGTCGACCGCGAGACCGGCGCACGAGCGTTGTCGATCCTCTCGGAGCTCGTCGCGGCCGCCGACGACCACTCGCTGGCGTGGAACCCGATCGACGTACTCGAGGCGATGGCCGCGACCGACGCGGTGGCGCTCTGCCCGCTCGTCTACGGCTACGTCACCTACGCGGGACCGCGGTCCGACGGCAGGCGGGCGGTGCGCTTCGCCGACGCGCCCCGGGGGGCGGCCGACGCCCCCATCGGATCCGTCCTGGGAGGGACGGGGATCGCGGTCTCACGGCGGACCGAGGTCACCGACGAGCTCGCCGCCTACCTGAGGACGCTGACCAGCGACGCGGTCCAGCGCGACGTGATCGCCGCGAACGGGGGGCAGCCGGCCGCCCGGATGGCCTGGCGGGACCCCGAGGTGGACGCCGCCGCCGGCGGTTTCTTCAGCGCCACGCTCGCGAGCGTCGAGAGCGCCTGGGTCCGGCCCCGCTACCGCGGCTACATCGCGTTCCAGGACCGGGGCTCCGAGCTCGTGCGCGAGGCCGTCGCCGCTGGGGCCGACCCGGTCAGGGCGCTGGAGCGCCTCGACGACCACTACCGCAGGAGCCGTCACGACGGCGAGGAGGGACCATGAGCGACCCGAGCAGCGACGTCACGGCCACCGCCGGGACCGACGGGATCACCGTCGACGTCCACGACCACGTCGCGACCATCACCTTGAACCGCCCGCACAAGCTGAACGCGATGACCCCGGAGATGACCGACGGGCTCCGCGACGCCGTCGCCGAGGCCGACGAGCGTGACGACGTTCGCGTCGTGATCGTCACCGGGGCCGGGGACCGCGCCTTCTGCGTCGGCAGCGACGTCGGCGAGCTCGACCGGTACGACACGCCGTGGGAGTTCCGCAACCGTCCCGACTACTGCGACGCCGTGCGGACGATGCGCACCCCGAGCATCGCGGCGGTCAACGGGTACGCGTACGGCGGCGGGCTCGAGCTGGCGATGTCCTGTGACATCCGGATCGCAGCGACCACCGCCAGCTTCGCCGCCCCGGAGATCAAACTCGGCTGGGTCGGCGGCGGCGGGATGAGCGCGTTCCTCGCCCACAGCGTCGGACCGAGCAACGCGGCGGTGATGCTGATGACCGGCGACCCGATCACCGCGGAGACCGCACTGCGCTGGGGGCTGATCACCGAGGCTGTCGAGCCGGATGCGCTCGGCGAGACCGTCCTCGAGCTCGCCGGGAGGATCGCGGCCCGAGCGCCGATCGCCGCGCAGACCGCGAAGGCGAACCTGCGGGCCACGTTCGCGATGCCGCTGGAGGACGCGATCCGCTACGAGCGGGATCTCCAGACGGTGTGCATGGCGACGGATGACGCCGCCGAGGGACGGGCCGCGTTCCGTGAGAAGCGCGAACCGGAGTTCCGCGGCCGATGACCGGCTTCGATCTGACCGGCAGGGTCGCGCTCGTCACCGGCGGCGGACGCGGCCTGGGGCGGGCGATGGCGCTCGCGCTCGGCGCCGCCGGGGCGCGCCTCGCCGTCTCGGCCCGAACCGAGGCCGAGCTCGCCGAGACGGTCGACCTGGCCGCCCGATCCGGCGCCGAGGCGAGCGCGGTCCCGTGGGACCTCGGCCAGGAGGACGATGCCGCGCGCCTGGTCGAGGAGGTCGTCGCGCGCTGCGGCCGGGTGGACGTGCTCGTCCACGCGGCCGGCAACCAGATCCGGCGTCCCGCCCTCTCGCTGGCTGCAGCGGACTGGGACGAGATCCACCGGCTCCACCTGCGCGCCGGGTTCCTGCTCGCACAACGCACCGCGGACCACGTCATCGGGCGCGACGGGACCGGCAGCATCATCCTCGTCGGCTCCCTGACGAGCTGGCGCGTCGGCGTCCCGGACACGGTCGCGTACGGCGCGGCCAAGAGCGGCCTGCTCGGCCTCATGCGTACGCTGGCGGTGGAGTGGGCCGAGCACGGGATCCGCGTGAACACCGTCGCCCCGGGCTTCTTCGCCACGGAGATGACCGCGGACGTGGCCGACGACCCCGATCGTCGGGCGCTGCTTGCTCGCATCCCGATGGGCCGCCAGGGCGAGCCGGAGGAGCTCGGCGGGACGGTCGTGTACCTCGCCTCGGACGCGTCGGCCTACGTGACCGGTCAGGTGCTGACCGTCGACGGCGGATGGACGGTGGCCTGAGATGGACATGCGGGCGTTCGTGAAGCACGGTCGGGGGGCGGGTGCGGCCGGACCCCGTGAGGTCCCGGTACCCGAGCCGGGGCCGGGGCAGGTGCTCGTGCGCGTCGCGGCGTGCGGTGTCTGCGGGAGCGACCTGCACGCCTTCCGGGCGGACCCCGGCTACGAGTGGATCCGGACCCCGGTGATCCTCGGCCACGAGTTCGCCGGCACGGTCGTCTCCGTCGGGGACGGGGTGGGTGGTGTCGCGGACGGTGACGTGGTCGTCGCCGTCTCCGTCCAGGGGTGCGGCGAGTGCCGGACCTGCCTCCGGGCCGGCGAGCAGCTCTGCCCGGACCGCGAGGTCATCGGTGTGCAGTACGACGGGGGACTCGCCGAGTACGCCGTCGTGCCCGCGCGCCACCTCGTGTCGGTGCCGCCGGGGCTCGACCCGGTCACCGCCGCCCTCACCGAGCCGCTGTCCGTCGCCGTCCACGCCGTCGTCGACCGGACGCGGATCGACCCCGGGGACCGTGTCGTCGTCTCCGGACCGGGCGCGATCGGGCTGTTCTGCACCGCCGTGGCGCTGCGCAGCGGAGCGTCCGTCCTGACGCTCGGCACCGACGCCGATCTCGCCCGGCGGCTGCCCGCGGCGGCGGCACTCGGAGCCGAGACCGCGTCGGTCGACGGGGCGGAGGCCGCCGATCTCGTCGCGGGTTTCGCGCCCGGAGGGGCCGACGCCTGGATCGAGGCGTCGGGAGCGATCGCGGCGCTGGCCGGCGCCATGGGGTCGGTGCGACGCGGCGGGACCGTCACCGTCGTCGGGGTGTTCGCCGACCGGCTCACCTTCTTCCCGACGGACGCGGTCCGCGGCGAGCTGCAGCTGGCCTTCAGCTACGCCTCCGCCCGACCCCACTACCGTCGGGCGCTCGACCTGCTCGCCGACGGGGCGCTCGACGTCGAGGCGATGGTCGACCGCTTCCCGCTCGACGCGACCGCGGACGCGCTCGAGGCGGCGGGGAGCAGCGACGCGGTGAAGCCGCTGATCATCCCCGGAGATGAGGCAGGAGGGTCCGGATGAGCGCCCTGTGGCGGGTACGGATCGACGGTGAGGTGCGACTCGCCCGCGGACCGGTGGCCGACGGGCCGACCGAGCTCCTGGCGGGCAGCCTCGGCGAGGTGCTGGCCGAGCCGGGCGGCTTCGGGCGGACCCTCACACAGGAGGCCGCCGGCCCGGCCCCTTCCACGGCACGGGCGGTCGCGCCGCTGGATGAGCAGGAGGTGTGGGCGGCCGGGGTCACCTACCTGCGCAGCCGCGACGCACGGATGGAGGAGTCGGACACCCCCGACCACTACGACCGGGTGTACGACGCGGACCGGCCCGAGCTGTTCGTGAAGGCCGCCCCCGGTCGGATCCGGGGCCCGGGCGAGCAGATCTGCATCCGGGGCGACTCGACCTGGGACGTCCCCGAGCCGGAGCTGACCGTCGTCGCGGACGCGAGCGGTGCGGTCGTCGCGTACACGATCGGCAACGACGTCTCGTCGCGCAGCATCGAGGGCGAGAACCCCCTCTACCTGCCCCAGGCGAAGGTGTACCGCGGCAGCGGCGCGGTCGGACCTGCCCTCGTACCGGTCACCGAGGCGCCGCCGCTGGAGGAGATGGAGGTCTCCCTGGCGATCCGGCGGGGCGGCGAGGTGGTCTACGACGACACCGTCGACGTCGCCGACCTGCGGCGGCCGCCGAGCGACCTGGTGACCTGGCTGTTCCGCTGTCAGGACTTCCCGCGTGGCGTGGCGCTGATGACGGGGACCGGGCTGGTCCCCGATCCGGACTTCACGCTCGACGCCGGTGACGAGGTGAGGATCGCGATCACCGGGCTGGGGTCGCTGACCAACACCGTGGAGCGGATCGAGGTGCCATGATCCCGGTCCCGCCTCAGGTGACAGCCGCCACCAGCTCGGCGGTCCGACGCGAGATCGCGTCGGGATCGCCGCCCGTGAGCGCGCTACCGACGCCGACGGCGACGGCCCCAGCGTCGAGCCAGGCTGCGGCGTCGGCGACGGTGACCCCGCCGGTCGGGACCAGGCCCACGTCGGGGAGCGCCGCGCGCAGCGCCCGGAGGTGGCCGATGCCGACGGTCGCCGCGGGGAAGAGCTTCACGAGGTCGGCTCCGGCGTCCGTCGCGGAGACGATCTCGGTCGGCGTCAGGGCGCCCGGCACCACCGGCACGTCCGCCGCGTGCCCGGCGTCGATCACGGCGGCCACGACCGCGGGCGAGACGAGGAAACGGGCTCCGGCGTCGATCACCGCGGCGGCGTCCTCGGCGGTCAGGACGGTGCCGGCACCCACCAGGCGCCCGTCGTCGACGGCGGCGAGCTCGCCGATCGCCCCGACCGCATCCGGGGTCGTGAGCGCGACCTCCACCACGGGCAGGCCCCCGTCGAGCACCGCCCGTGCCGCATCGACGGCGGCCCGCCGCCCGGAGGTGCGCACGATGGCGATGACCCGGCTGTCGCGGATGCGGTCGGTGATCTCGGTGCGGCGTCCCACGCTCGTCTCCCTGTCAGCGTTCGACGTCGGTCTGGCCGGTCAGCGCTGCGTCGAGCTCGTCCCGGTAGGGCAGGCCCTCCATGTCACCCGGCGCCTGCATGGACAGCGCGGCGGTGGTGTTGCCGCGCCGCAGGCAGGACTCGACGTCGAGATCGTCGAGCCAGGCGTCGAGGAACCCGGCGGCGAACGCGTCCCCCGCACCGACCGGGTCGACGACGGTGACCGGGTGCGCGGGTGCTGCCCACGTCCGGTCACCGTCGGTCGCCCACGCTCCGTCGGCCGCGACCTTCATCACGACGAGCTCCGCACCGCGGTCGAGGAACCACGACGAGGCGGCATCGAGCCCGCTGCGGCCGCTGAGCGCCTCCGCTTCGTCGCGACCCGCGAGCACGACGTCGGCACCGGCGAGCGGCTCGAGGGTCCGGGCCGCCGTCGCGGCGTCCCACAGCTTCGTGCGCAGGTTCGGATCGAACGCGACCGGCACGCTACGGTCGCGCGCGATCTCCACCGCGTGTCGGGTCGCTTCCCGGCACCCGGCGCTGAGCGCGGGGGTGATGCCGGTGACGTGGAGGACCCCGGCACCCTCGATGTAGGTGGGGTCGACGTCGTCCGCGTTCAGCCGGCTGCCGGCCGATCCGCCGCGGTAGTAGAGGACGTCGATGCGACGCTCGGTCTGTCGGTCGCGCACGAGGATCCCGGTCGGCGCACCGTCGTCCACGACCGCGCGGCGGATCTCCACCCCCTCGCCACGGAGGGTGTCCAGCAGGGCGTGACCGAGCGGGTCGTCCCCGACCCGCCCGAACCAGCCGGCGCGCCGACCGAGCCGACTGACCCCGATCGCGACGTTGGACTCGGCACCGGCGATCGACCGCACGAAGGTCCGCGCGCCACGCAGCCGTCGCGCCGGCTCGGTCAGGAACAGCGCCATCGCCTCGCCGAAGGTCACGACCTCCGGCGCCGTCAACCGCTCGCGCTCGCCCACATCGTCTCCTGCGCCGTCCGTCACCCGCCACCGCAACGAGGAGATCCACCCGATGATGGATCACACCCGCCA
>CAZADJ010000009.1:0-27898 GCA_964483845.1 uncultured Actinomycetota bacterium
CGCACGTGCTCACCTCGGTCGCGGACGCCGACGGGCTCGCCGAGATCGACGAGGACACGGTCGAGGTGCCCGCCGGCGAGACGGTCACCGTCCGACTGCTGGCAGACCTGCGATGAGCGATCCCGGTCGCGGCACCGGCGGTCGCCCGGGACAGGGCGGGCCGCACACCCACCGGGAGCTGTCGCACCTCGATGCGGACGGGCGCGCCCGGATGGTCGACGTCGGCGGCAAGGAGGCGACCGTGCGCACCGCCCGGGCCACGTGCGACGTCCACGTCGGCACCGAGACCGCCGGGCTGATCGTGGACGGCGAGGTCCCGAAGGGCGACGTCGTCGCGGTCGCCCGCATCGCCGGTATCCAGGCCGCCAAGCGCACCCCGCAGCTGATCCCGCTCTGCCACCAGATCGCGCTGACCTCGGTCGACGTCGAGGTCGACGTCGACCGGGACGCCGGCATCGTGACCGTCGCCGGTGTCGCGCGGGCGACGGACCGGACCGGGGTGGAGATGGAGGCGCTGGTCGCCACCTCGACGGCGGCGCTCACCGTCTACGACATGGTCAAGGGTGTCCAACGCGACATCACCATCAGCGACCTCCACCTCGTCGAGAAGACGAGCGGCCGGACGGTCACCCGTCCCGACACCGGACCGTAGGAGGCAGCCGGTCCGCCCCACAGCCCCGTCCCTCCCGACCGAACCGATGGAGAGCGTCGGAGATCGGACCGTCGCGGGACTGCCCGTGAGGGCATCGACCGCCTCCCCTGTGTCTACCCGAAGTTGACACTGCCCGGAGATGTGCTCGCCGTACGATCCGCCCTGTGTGTCGCGATGGAGGGCGAGGTCGGTGAGCCCACGGGAGGATGAGCGGCTCCGGCCCTCACCTCGAGGATCTCCCACGGTGGCACACCTGCCCGCGTCGACCGTGGCCACGGTGAACGCACTGACCGCTCGCTGGGCACTGACCCACCGGCGAGGGAACAACGCGCTCTCCGGCGTCGGCTGCTGGATCCTCCTGGCCATGCTCGCGTCCGGCGCCGGCGGCCCGGCCCGCTCCGAGCTGGAGACCGCGCTCGGACTCCCCGCCGACGTCGCGCTCGAGGCGGCCTCCGCCGTCTCCGACCTCCTCGACACGATGACAGCGGTCCAGGTCGCGGTGCGCATCTGGGCGCGTGTCGTACTCGACCCGGAGTGGACCGACGGTCTGCCCCCGGGAACGATCGGCCAGCTGACGGATGATCCGGAGGCGGACCAGGACGCGATCGACCGGTGGATGAGTGAGGTGACCGACGGTCAGCTGCGGGAGCTGCCGCTCCAAGTCTCGGAGGAGAGCCTGCTCCTCCTGGCCAGCGCACTCACCGTCGGTACCGACTGGCTCGAGCCGTTCGACACGGCGGGAAGCTTCGACTGGGGTCCGTGGGCGGATCAGCCCGTCACGCGACTCGTCAGCACCACCGACGACCTCGATCGTCTCCAGGTTGTGGAGACCGGGCCCGGGCCGTTGACGGTCGTGAGGGTCCCCGGCGAGGATCAGATCGACGTGTTCCTCGTCCGGGGAGGCGCCGGTACCGATCCCAGCGCCGTGCTGGCCGCGGGGATCGGAGCGGTCGCCGACAGCCGAGCAGACCGCCGCGGCACCACCGCAAGTGGGCTCCCCGAGGGTGAGCCCGGTCCGGGGGTGCGGATCGAGACGATCTCCGCCGACGTGCCGGGAACCACGCTCTCGGTGGAGACCGCCGCGTTCGCGATCCGGGCGGACCACGACCTCCTCGACGACGCGCACGTCTTCGGGCTGGATACCGCGACCGACCGGTCCAGAGGACACTTCCCCGGCATCAGCGCGCGGCCGCTCGCCGTCGGTCAGGCCCGTCAGAGCGTCGGCGTGGAGTTCAGTGAACTGGGCTTCCGCGCGACGGCCCTGACCGCTGTGGACGTCATGACGGGCTCGGCACGCCCCGGCCCGACCGAGGACCACGAGGTCCGTCGGGTGCGGGTCTCCTTCGACCGTCCGTTCGGGTTCGTGGCCGTCCACCGACCGTCGTCGCTGGTGCTGACCGCGGGATGGGTGGACCGACCGTTGTCGAACGCTCGCACGGGCCGCCCGCGGGACGGTGCTCGCCGCCCGGTGGACGTACCCGGTCCGGATGGGTAGCCACATGTCGAGAGGCCGCACCAGGGTCCTCAACACCCTCGCTATCGTCATGTGCGTGGCGGTGGTCGCCGCCTGTCGCAGCGAACCGACCACCCAGACCGTCGTCGGACCGACGCCGACTGAGGAGGCCACGGAGGCCACACCCCAGGAGGAGACGGATGACGGCGGAGCCTCGCCCGATCCCGATGATCAGGAGCCGACGGTCGAGACCGACGAGGGGAACGGAGGCGAGCCGGATCCCTCGGAGGACGACGGCCTCTCCTACGACCGCTACCGGCTCACGGTGGAGGGCACGGTCTTCCAGGGCTTCGACGGCTCACCACCCACTGACGACGGGACCCCCCTCCACGAAGCCGGGGCCGGCAGCAGCTACGACGCTGACCTGTCCCGGGAGTGTCCGGTGATCCCCAGCGGGGCCGACTTCAGCGCCTGCGCAGCGAGCGAGGCGCCCGGCGGGTGGATCGCGGTCGTCGAGCGGCCCTCAGCCGGCTCGGGCGAGTACCGCTCCTCGGTCCTCGCGCTGGAAGGGGGCCGGTTCCAGGAGATCTGGGCCACCGACGTCTACGGCGAGCCGATCGGGGACAGCCCGGAGCGGATCCGCCCGAGCGGGACCGACTGGGAGTTCGCCGGCGACGTGGTCGTGGCCGAGGTGGATCTCGGCGGCTCCGGCGCCTTCCGCGCGCACGAGCTCATCGCCTGGGCGCCGGGGGAGCCCTTCCCGACGGTGGTGGCGGTCACCTCGCCCCGTCCCGGCGCCCGCGCGAGCCTCCAGGCAGGTGTGATGCTCCTGGTGAGCGTCAGCGACGAGGGTGACGCTCCGCTGGCGACGCCGGAGGCTCACGAGGTAGCGGTGATCGACCCCCGGACCGGTGCGATCCGCAGGACCACCCGGCCGGCGGGCGAGCGCACGCCGGAGGAGGCGGCGGTGGGTCTCTACCAGGCGTGGCTCACGGACGACCGGACCGCTGCCCGGGACTTCGCCACGGAGGACGTGATCGACGAGGTGTTCCCCCATCCGGGCGGCGGGCTCGACGATCACCTCCTCACCGGTCTCGGTTGCCGGCAGGCGGAGGGTGGGCACCGCTGCATCCTCGAGCACTTCGGGGGCGGACGAACGTGGCGCGTCGGCACGGTGGCCGGCGAACGTCGGGTCACCGGCCAGGAGGTCGTGGCGGACTGACGTCAGGATCCACGGAACGCACGTCGGCGCGTGGGGAGAGCGATGGCGATGGAACGGGAGCACCGATGATGCGGCGCAGATCGAACGGACGCCGGGCCGCGCGGACCGACGGAGATGCGGCCTCCGGTCAGGACGGCTCCACCCCCGCCCTGGCAGCTCGCCTCGGGAACCGGCGGACGGGTCGTCTACTCGCTCGGTCAGCCGATGGCGACCCCACGGTCGCCGTTGCGCTCCGGAGAGGCATCGCCCGCTCGGCACCTGGGAGCGTCGAGAGTCCAGCCGCCGAAGGCTCCGAGCAGGCCGATGCGGAGGCCCGCCAGCAGTTCGCCCGGGCCGAGCGATCGTTCGCCGCCGGCCGGTACCGGCAGGCCATCATCCTCATGGAGGACCTCCGGCACCACCCTTCGATCACGGGTGAGAACGAAGGCAGGCTCCTCTACAACATCGGTCTGAGCAACCTTCGGCTCGAACGCTACGCCACCGCGATCCTGTACTTCGAGCGGTACCTGGAATCGGAGGGTGCCGACGAGTCCGCCGGGCAACGCCACCTCGAACTCGCGCAGCGCCGAGCGGGCGCGACACGGCCAGCCGAGCCGGGGCAGGACGAACCGACCGCCGCCGTCGACTCGATCGAGGAGGCCCGACGGCTGCTCGACCGCAGCTTCGAGCTCTACGATCGTGGACGCTACGCGCGAGCCATCATCCTCATGGAACGGGTGCGGCAGGCTGAACTGCTCGGGCCGGACAACCTAGCCCCGCTCCTCTACAACATGGGGATGGCGAACCTGAAGCTCGAGCGCTACGCGACCGCCACCCTGTACTTCGAACGCTACCTCGACAGCGACCTCTCCGAGTCGGATCGGGAGGACGGGGAGGAGCGACTCGCCGAGGCACGCGCGGGCGTGAGCGGAGACGTCGACGCGATCTCGTCACCTGGGAGCGTCGAGAGTCCAGCCGCCGAAGGCTCCGAGCAGGCCGATGCGGAGGCCCGCCAGCAGTTCGCCCGGGCCGAGCGATCGTTCGCCGCCGGCCGGTACCGGCAGGCCATCATCCTCATGGAGGACCTCCGGCACCACCCTTCGATCACGGGTGAGAACGAAGGCAGGCTCCTCTACAACATCGGTCTGAGCAACCTTCGGCTCGAACGCTACGCCACCGCGATCCTGTACTTCGAGCGGTACCTGGAATCGGAGGGTGCCGACGAGTCCGCCGGGCAACGCCACCTCGAACTCGCGCAGCGCCGAGCGGGCGCGACACGGCCAGCCGAGCCGGGGCAGGACGAACCGACCGCCGCCGTCGACTCGATCGAGGAGGCCCGACGGCTGCTCGACCGCAGCTTCGAGCTCTACGATCGTGGACGCTACGCGCGAGCCATCATCCTCATGGAACGGGTGCGGCAGGCTGAACTGCTCGGGCCGGACAACCTAGCCCCGCTCCTCTACAACATGGGGATGGCGAACCTGAAGCTCGAGCGCTACGCGACCGCCACCCTGTACTTCGAACGCTACCTCGACAGCGACCTCTCCGAGTCGGATCGGGAGGACGGGGAGGAGCGACTCGCCGAGGCACGCGCGGGCGTGAGCGGAGACGTCGACGCGATCTCGTCCCGGATGTAGCAGCGGGAACGTCCGCGAGCCGGTCCTCCGCGGGGATCGCCGACTACGCACGTCGTGAGCTCGACCGTCAGTCCGTGATCGACCTCATCGAACGGCGCCTGCGGCCGCGCTTCGGCTACTGCAGCGGTGGACACCGGCCCCCTCCCCGTCAGGACCCCTGGTCCAACGCCCGCTCCTCCTCCCGGTCCTCCTCGACCACGGACTGCTCAACGGCGTGGGCGATCCGATCCGCCTCACGCTCGACGGTGTCGTCGGGGTCGCTGACCTCCCGCGGCGGGCCGGTGGCGTGGCGCTGCTGGAGGACGTGGGTGAGCTCGTGGGCGAGGAGACGACGGCCGTCGGGGCTGTCGGGGGCGTACCGGCCGGCGCGGAAGAACACGTCACGACCGACGGTGAACGCGTCGGCGCGTACGCGCCGGTTGAGCTCGTCGGCTGCAGCATCGGTGTGGATCTGGACGTCCGAGAGATCCCGCCCGAACACCTGCTCCATCGGGCCACGGTGCTCCTCGTCGAGCGGCCGGCCGTGCCCGCGGCGAGCGTCGATCGCGGCCCCGGTCTCCTCGTCGAGTTCCCAACCTCCCTGGGCACGGCGGAGCAGACGACCCATGTGACGGTTGCCGATCCGCCCCGCGAGGTCGCGCAGTCCGCCCCCGTCCCCGGGCAGGTGCGTCCCAGCCGTCGCACCCTCGTGCCGTCGGCCGCGGTGCTCCGGGGTCCGCTCCTCAGCGTCGTGCTCGCGCATCATCGGCTCCTCTCGCTCCCCGGTCACCGTTCAGCCCGGTCCCCTCGGACAACCGGCCCTGCTTGCGGTACTCGGCCGCCACACCCGCGACCAGGTGCTCCATCGTCACGACCCCACCGTCGGCTGCTGCTGCGTACGCGGCGGTCAGAGCGGCGTTGCGGATCCCCCCGCCGGTGAGCTCGAAGCGCGCGGCGAGCCCGTCGAGGTCCACGTCCGGATCACACGGCACCGAGGGTGGCAGGTGGAGGGACCACAGGGCCCCGCGGCCCGTCTCGTCGGGCTCGGGGAAGTCGACGAGCACGTCGAGACGGCGGGTGAACGCCTCATCGAGGTTCCCCCGGAGGTTGGTGGCGAGGACCACCACGCCGTGGAACCGCTCGATCCGCTGCAGCAGGTAGGCGACCTCGATGTTCGCCCACCGATCGCGGGCGTCGGAGACCGCGGAGCGCTTGCCGAACAGCGCATCGGCCTCGTCGAAGAACAGCACCCCGGGCACGCCCTCGGCGGCCGTGAAGATGCGCTCGAGGTTCTTCTCGGTCTCGCCGACGTACTTATCGACCACCGTGGCGAGATCGACCCGGTAGAGATCGACGCCGAGGGCTCCGGCGACCACCTCCGCGGCGAGCGTCTTCCCCGTGCCTGGCCGGCCCGCGAACAACGCCGCCACCCCACGGCGGTCGGGCCGACGGGCGCCCAGCCCCCACCGATCCAGGACCGTCGCCTGGTGGGTGGCGCGGTCGATGAGTGCGCGCACGTCGGCCATGGTGGTGGCGGGCAGGACCAGATCGTCGAAGTCGGCGCTGGGGCGCCGGCGCACCGCGAGGCCCTCCAACCGTCCTCCGGTCGTGGCGCGCGCGGCGGCCGCGAGATCCTCGCGATCGGGCGGTCGGCCGTCCAGGGCGGCGCGTTCACGGGCCGCCGCGAGCACGCGGCGCGCCCCGGTCGGGCTCAGACGCATCGTGGCACCGAGAGTCTCCGTGCCGTCGCCACCGTCCACCTCCTCCGCTCCGGCCCGGGTCCACACCTGCCCGGGCGCGATGCGGGGGGCGGTGACGACCAGCGGGGGATCGGCCGGGCAGCGCGGTTCCCAGGGTCCCCGTCCCACGAGGACGGTCGGGACGGGTGCAGCGGCGAGCCGCCCCACGGCCGCATCCTCGTCGACGGCGTCGAGCGCTACGGCGAGCAGGCCGGCCCCGGTCAGCCGCGCCTCCCGCACGATCGTCGCCGCCTCCGGGACGCCGAACCCGTCCGCCCGGTCGAGGTCGACGACCAGCACCTCCACGCCGAGCGCTTCGAGAGCGGCGGCGCCCAGCTCGCGGCCGACACCGTCGGGCCGGTCCAGCACGTAGCAGCAGGTGCCCGAGCGCAGCGCGCGGCTGAGGTGCTCGCGCTCGTCCGTCTCGACGGTCACCACCGGGAGACGAAGTCGCTCCACGATCGGGTGGGCCGTGTCGTCACCGAGCAGGTGCGCCGTGACCCGGTCCGGGATCCGCAGCTCCCGGCCGAGGAACGGTCGCTCTCCCTGCTCGACCATCAGCAGCCGGCCGTGACGGAGGGGCCCGTCGGGACGCAGACGCGCCCGGGCCCCGGCATCCAGCGGGGAGACGCCGAGGAGCTCGAAGGCGAGTCCGACGGTGGCCCGGCGGCGGGTGACGTCGTCGTTCAGGTAGGCGTAGAGGGGCTCGAACCGCGGATCGAGGTCGGGCGCGAGCGCGACGAGCAGGATCCCGAGCTCGAGAGCGGACAGGCCGAAGCTCCCCCCGAGTCGCGCCAACCGGCCGGCGCCGTCTCCGGTGGCGCCGAGCTGCCCGTCGACCTCGTCGGTTCGCAGCAGCAGGGGGTCAGGGGCGCCCCGGTCGAGCAGGCGCTGCACCTCGTCCTCCGAGATGTACAACCCGCGGACGGGATCGTCCGGATCCGGGTCGACCCGGCGCCGCGCCGCCACCGCAGCGCGGACCCGGTGCTCGAGCTCGACGAGCCGGTCCACGAGACCCCGCACGGCCGCCTCCATCAGCGGCCCCGCCTCCATCCCTGCACCCGACCCGGTGTCCCGGCGATCTCCGCGGATGTTCCGACCGAGGGGTGCACGGTCAGCTCTCCCCCTCGGCGGTCGGGACGTAGCGGCGGGGGGCGGGGCCCTCCTCGAACGCGAGCCCCACCCGCTCGCGTGTGCCCTCGCTGCCATCCCGGTCGTCGGTCGACACCTCCACCTCGATGGCCTCGGTGACCGGGGGGCCGGCCTCCAGCTGCCGGTCGGGGTCGAGCGGCGCGGTGACCGACACGTGGAGGCTCGGGCGCAGCTCCCCACCGAGCGCCGTCCAGACGTCGGTGACGCGCTCCGTGGCCTCCGGGGCCGCGAGGGTCAGGCGCACCTGGCGCTGGTGCGCGACGAGCGACCCTTCGAGGACGTCGGCGGGGAGGCGATCGTGGCGCACGATCGCCGCGAGGACCGAGGCCAGCAGACGCTGTTCGTCCTCGGGGCGGCCCGCCCAGGCGGTCACCAGGTACGACAACGTGAAGAACCGCGGTGGCCACGCCCGGGCCGTGACCCGGCCCTCCTCGTCACGGACCTCCCGGAACTGGGCGGGCCGCTGCTCGAGGTCCTCCCGGATGTCGTGGAGGAAGATGTCGATGGTGGGGCGCTGGCGCTCCGTGGCCCACTCCGCCGTCGGTGCCGCGAACGAGACGTCCACGTCGGCCCCGTTCAGCACCTCCTGCTCGATGAGGGACCGCAGGGCCGCGCCGACCTCGTGGAACACGCTGCCACCGATCCTTTCCGACCGTCCCCGGGACCCTCCGCGGCGGACGGACCACCCTCACCGTCCGGGGCGACCCTCTTCGAGGCGACCGGCGTGCGGTCGTATCCGCAACCACCCTGAGGCGGCGAGGTGGGCGGCCGGACGTGTCGGTCGGTGCACCTCACGCTGCCCGGGAGGGCAGCGTCCCGCGGCGCTGCATCCCACGTGCGCGTTCAGATGAGACCCTCTCGGAGGGCGTACGCGACGGCGTGGGTGCGGTTGCGCAGCCCCAGACGCGTGGTGACGTCGTGGACGACGTTCTTGATCGTGCGCTCCGAGTAGGACAGCTCCTCGGCGATCTCGGCGGTGGCCCTCCCCTCGGCGGCGAGCCGGAGCACCTCGATCTCGCGGTCAGCCAGCCCGTTGGCACTCAGCCCCCGGGGCTCGAGAACGTCACGCTGCAGCTCCCCGACCCGCTGCAGCAGCCGGCCGGTCAGATCCGGCGAGAGGGTGCCGCCGCCGGACGCGGTGACACGAACGGCCTCGACGAGCGCGTCCCGGGTCGCGTCGGCGCGTCGGAGCACCCCGACCGCACCGGCCTCGACGGCGGCGAACAGGGCCACATCGTCCGGCTCGGGCACGATGACGAGGACCTGGGCGCCGCCGATCCTGCGCAGCCGGCGGATCCGACCGAGCACCGGCTCGTCGACCGTGTCGCTCGCCACGACAGCGACCTCCGCACGCGCGTCCTCCTCCCCCTCGACCACCTCCAGCTCCGGACGCGCGGCGAGCTGCTCGACGATCCCCCACCGGCTCACCGGGTCGCTCGCCCACACCCGGACGGTCGTCGGTTCGGTCGTGATCACGTCGCTCATCGGGACCTCCCTCCCGTCGCGGATCCACACGTCGACCATCCGGATTGCGCTTTCCGCCCGCTCCACGTGCGCTCAACGGGCAACGACGCGTGCACGGGGGGCGGCCCGGACGGGGTCCCGGCCCGCCAACACGACCCGTAGGGTCGAGCGACGATGGCGGTCACGGTCGCGCTCGAAGACGCTCAACTGGAGGTCGAGCCGGGGGAGCAGGTCTCGACGACGGTGCGGGTCCGCAACACCACGGCCCCCGACACGTCCCGACAGGTCGACGAGTTCACGATCTCCGTCGTGGGCGACGGGGCGGACTGGGCGACGGTCGACCCGCCGGTGCTGCGCCTCTTCCCCGACGAGCAGGGCGAGGCCACCCTGACCTTCGCCCCACCACGGGCACCGTCGACCCCGGCGGGCGATCTCGTGTACGGGGTGAAGGTCACCTCGCGGGAGCGGCCCGACTCAAGCTACGTCGAGGAGGGCGGCCTCACCGTCGGGGAGTTCGTCGAGGTGGTCACGGCCCTCACGCCCCAGACCTCGCAGGGTCGCCTGTCGGCTCGCCACGAGCTCACCGTGGAGAACCGGGGCAACGTCCCCGACGTCAGCCAGGTCGGCGCCAGCGACCCCGACGCGGCGCTGGACTTCGCCTTCGACGAGCCGGAGGTGCCGGTCGATCCGGGCGGGACGGCGACCGTGGACCTGAAGGTGAAGCCGGGCGAGCGCATGTGGCGCGGCGCGCCACGTCCCCGTCCCTTCCAGGTGGCGGTTCGACCGGCGGCGGCCGCGCCCCTCACCGTCGACGGGAGGCTCCTCCAACAGCCGATCATCCCCGACTGGCTCCCGAAGGCGCTGATGTGGCTGCTGGGGGCGGCGATCGCCGCAGCGATCCTGTGGTTCGCGCTGCTGCGACCGCAGGTCGAGTCCGCGGCGACCGATGCCGTGGCGGCACCGATGGCTGAACAGTCGGCGCGCCTCGACAACGTCGAGGACGAGGTCAGGGATCTCGGGGGGGAGATCGAGGAGGTGGAAGTGGACGACGACGACGATGATGGCTCCAGCGTCGTCCCGCGCCGTCGGCCGTTCGACGAGCGGGTTGGGGTCGCCCCGGACCCGGGAGGGGACCCCGGCACCGGCAGCATCCGTGTCCCCTCCGGGTCGTCGCTGGCCGTCACCGACCTGGTACTCCAGAACCCCACCGGCGCCATCGGCCAGGTCACCGTCGCCCGCGACGGCCGTCGTCTGCTGGTGCTGCGCCTCGAGAACTTCCGCGACATCGACTACCACTTCGTCACGCCGGTGATGGTGGACGGCGGCGAGAGCCTGACGCTGAGGGTGGACTGCGACGAGCAGAGCGACCGGACCTGCTCCGTCGGCATGTACGTCGTCGGTGAGCTGGTCAGCGACGGATGACACCTGCCCGGCGCGGACGGACCGCCGTCGGGAGAGCGGTCCTGTGCGTCGCGCTGGCACTGCTCGCCCTGCACGCCGCGTCCCCGCCGGTCGCGGCGTCACACGCCGTCGAGCTCGATCCTGACTCGGCACCGCCCTCGAGCCCCGTGACCGTCACCGCGGACCCCGTCTCGGAGCCGTGCGAGGTGGCCTGGGGTGCGACCGGCGAGGCGCTGATCGACGTCGAGGACTGCGCGGCCCCGGGCGGCGAGTTGTCCGCCACCATCGTCGTGCCCCCGGATGCGACCCCGGGCCCGCACGAGGTCGTCGTGTGCAGCTCGGGCTCCTGCGGCGCGGAGATCGTGCACGTCGCCCGCGCACCGATCCAGGTCGAGCAGCCGCCGGCCGGTCAGGTGGTGGGGATCACGGTCGACCCCGAGATCGAGCTGCTGCCGACGGTCGGCCCACCGGGAACGGTGGTCCGTGTGACGGTGACCGGAGTCGGCGAGGGGCGATCCGTCGTCATCGGGTGGTTCCCCGGCCCGGACGCGCTGCTCACGACGGCCGACGAGGACGGGACCGCCCGCGGTGAGCTCCTCGTGCTGCGCAGCGACGCCGCCGGGCCGCGGACCGTGTTCGCTCTGCTCTACCCCCCCGGCCAGTTCACCTCGCCGGAGGGTCGCCTCGATCCCAGGGGGTTCGGGGTGGTGCCCCGCCTCCAGCAGGAGGCCCAGCTCGGACCGGAAGGACGGCTCGAAGCCAGCTTCCTCATCACGCACGCCACCGCCCAGCCGCCGGACTTCACCACCCGCCGCTGAGGCGCCCCGTCGCGGAACGCACCAACTAGTACGGCATCCTCGGGGTTGACAAGCCCCGGCGCCCCCCTACCTTCAGACGTGACTCCTCGCGGTGCTGGGGACCCACGGGCCCTGGAGGAGACGTGGACACAGCGGACCGGACGTCGCCGATCCTCATGGACAAGGTCCGCCGTCCCGAGCCGGCAGGCATCGCCCGTCCACACCTCGAAGCGCGGCTCGGCGCGTGCTGGGACCACCGGCTGACGCTGCTCACGGCGCCGGCCGGCTACGGCAAGACCACCGTGCTGTCGCAGCTGGCCGCGCGGACCGACGCTCCGGTCGCCTGGCTCACGGTCGAGGGGTCGGACGGCCGCGATGAGACCCTCCTCCCCCACCTCGAAGCGGCCCTCGCGGCCATCCTGGAGCGGTCGAGCGGCGGGTGGACCACGGTCGACGAGGCCATCGCCGACCTCGAGCGGTGGCCGGGGACGCGCGCCCTCCTCGTCATCGACGACCTGCACACCCTGCAGGGAACCTCCTCCGAGCGGGCCCTCGAACGTCTCGTGCGGCGTGGACCCCCCTACCTCGCCGTCGCGGCGGCCGCGCGCGAGACGCCCGACTGGAACCTCTCGCGGATGCGCGCCGCCGGTACGCTCCTCCACCTGAACGGTGAGGATCTCCGTTTCCGGTCCTGGGAGGTGGAGCGGCTCTTCCGCGACCACTACCGGGAACCGCTACCTCCGACCGACCTCGCGTTGCTCACGAGACGCACCGCCGGGTGGGCCGCCGCCCTCCACCTGTTCCACCTCGCCGGCCGCGGCAAGTCCGTTCCCGAGCGCCGCCGCATCCTCGACGACCTCGGCCACCGCCACGCGCTGGTCCGCGACTACCTCGCCCGCAACGTCCTGGCAGAACTGCCCGCCCGTCTGCGCTCGTTCCTCCTCGATACCTGCACCATGGGTCCGCTGTCACCCCGGCTGTGCGACGAGCTGCTGGCCAGGGACGGCAGCGCCGAGGCGCTCCGGGAGCTGCGTCGACGGGAGCTCCTCAGCCCCTCCCCCACCGGGCGCGGCGGTCGCATCCCGCCGCTGCTGCGCGCCCACCTGCAAGCCGAGCTCGCCGACCGGATCGGCCGGGCCGAGCTGCGACGGCGCTACGCCAGGGCCGGACGGCTCCTCGCCGCCGACGGGGCCGTGGCCGACGCGCTCCGGGCCTACTGCCGCGCCGAGGACTGGCAGGCAGCCCGTCGGCTGCTGTCCGAGAACGGAGAGGCGGTGGTGGACGATCCGGCGGCCGTGATGGCACTACCGGCCGCGATCGCGGACCGCGACCCCTGGGTCCTGCTCGCCAGAGCGCGCCGAGCGGTCGCTGGCGGACGCGTCCAGGTCGCACTGGACCTCTACGAGGCCGCCGAGACGGCCTTCGGGAGGTCGGCGATGGCGCGGCGCTGCCGCCGCGAGCGCTCAGCGCTGGCCCCGTGGGCGGAGCCGCTGGCCGGAGCCGCATCCGACCCGTCGGCGCTCGTCCGTGCCGCGACGCGCAGCGACCCCCGGACGGCGACGGGAGCGGCGCTCCAGCTCGATCGGCCGGGCGGGCGTCTCGCCGCCGGCCTCACGGCGCTGCTCGCCGGTCACGTCCGACAGGCTCGCCGGTTGCTCCGGGCCGAGACGGCGGCGCCGGACACGGGACCGGTCGCGGTGGCCGCCGCGCGCATCGGGGTCGCGCTCGCGGAGCTCCTGGCCGGCGAGGACCCCGACATCGGCACCCTCGAGGCGACGGTCGCCGGCCTCGGACGGACCGGCCAACCCTGGCTCGCGCGTCTCGGACAGAGCGTCGCCTCGATCGCTCGCGGGGGTCCCGGTGCCGTCGACGAGATCTGCCGACGGTCGCGGCTGTCGCCCGAGACCGAGGACCCCTGGGGCGAGATCCTCCATCCCATCCTCGCCGGGCTGGCAGCCCTCGTCCACGAGGAGCCCACCCCCCAAGCGGCGTTGTCACAGGCCATCGAGCGCGCGCGGGGGCTCGAGGCGACGGTCCTCGAAGCTTGGGCCACCGCGATCCGTGCGCTACTCGCCGCCTGCGAGGACCACCCCGAGCGGGAGCGACTCAGCCGGGAGGCCGAGCGCTCGTCACGGCGCTCGGGAGCGGATGGGCCCCGGCTACTGGCAGCTCTCGCCCGCTCGTGCGCCCGAGCGAGCAGGTCGTGCGGGGGCTCGAACGACCACGACCGCGATCGCGAGGAGGCCGCGCAACTCTCACGCGCCTCCGGGATGAGCGTTGAACGGTGGCTCCGCTCGCCCTGCTGCGCGCCAGCGCCGCAGCCTCCCCCCGGCGAGACAGAGCTGCGCCTGCTCGGCGGCTTCCGGCTGGTCGTGCGCGGCCGGGAGGTGGACCTGACCGAGGTCAAGCCGCAGGCCCGTGAGGTCCTGTACCGGCTCGCCGTGGAGGCCGGGAGGGGGGTGCACGAGCAGGCGATCATCGCCGACCTGTGGCCGGATGCGGACGCCGACCGTGGACGACGCCGCCTGCAGGTCGCCGTCTCCGCGCTCCGAGGACTGCTCGCGCGCGACGACGATGACACGGAGTGGATCCGCCGCCACCACGAGGCCTACCTGCTCCACCTCGACGGCGGCACCTCGGACCTGCGTCGGTTCGAGGAGCTGATCGAGTCGGGCCACCAGGCACGCGCCGCCGGAGACCTCGAGGCGGCGATCCCGGCGTACGCGGAGGCGCTCGCCGTGCACCAGGCGGAGCTGCTCCCCGAGCTCGGGCCGACCGAGTGGGTCGTCGCGCTGCGGCGCCACTACCGGGACGTCGCGGTCCGTGTCGCCGCCGCCCTCGCTCGCCTGTTGCTCGCGACCGACCGGCCGGCCGCCGCGGCGCAGGTCTCCCAGGCGGGCCTCGAGATCGACCGCTACGCCGACGAGCTCTGGCAGCTGCGGATGGACGCGCACGAACGGGCAGGACACCGCATCGCAGCGGAGCGCACCCGCGAGGCGTACCGGGAGATGCTGGAGGAGCTCGGCGTGTGAACGTGCCCCGGCCGTGGTCGACACCGCTGCGCCGCCGACCGGCGCGCAGGCCGAGCTCACTCCCGTCGGAAGAACTCCACCTCGGTGATGGCCACCGGCGCGCTCGCCCCGTGCACCTCCACGACCTCGAACTGCAACCGTCGGACGGGACCGTCCGTACCGAGGCGGAAGTGCTGGAAGTCCGGCGTGTCCTCGAGGGTCAGCTCCTGCGTCCGCCCGCCCGGGAGGTGCACCCGCAGACGGCGCGGCCGCGGGTGGCGTGAGCCGTCGACGGTCCCCGTCGCGAGGATCATCACGACGTCGATCTCCTCCTCGTCGGCGAACGTGACGCGCAGACGCGCCCCCACGCCGGAGCCTTCGTCCCCTGCGACCCACGAGGTGTTCCTGAAGTTGTCGATCAGGTTGTCGGCTCCGTGGCCCGGGGCCTCGACGTCGGCCGACGCCGCGGCCGCCGTCACGCTCACCCACTCCCCGAAGAACCGGCGGCGGATCGCGTCGAACGCCTCTCCACCCGCCGAGACGAGCGCTCCGCCCCAGACGATCCCCACCGCGGCGAGCACCGCCAGGAGCCCGACGACCCCGAGGGGCGCCAGCGACCGCCGCCGACGTGGCTCCCGCCGGCGGCCTCTCGCCCGGAGGCTGGCGACGAGGCGCCGCCACGGACCCGGCTCCGGCTCACCTTCCTCTTCACCGCTCGCTCGTAGCCTGGTTCCGCAGTGCCAGCAGAGGGTCCGTTCCGGATCGTTCGGTCGTTGACACGCCGGGTTCGGACAGGTGATCTGCCGCTGCGGCGGCTCCTCGTGGCGCTCCTCCCTCTCCTCCCGTCGCTCCCGCTCCGGACCTCCGTCGTCACGGTGCCGCCGTCGCTCCTCGTCCTCGACCGGGCCGTCGCGCGCGTGGTCCCGCTCCCCGTCGTCGACGTCAGGCGGTCCGGAGTCGACATCGCCACCACGCTCGTCGTCCTCCTCCACCTCCTCGACCGGTGGCTGGCGATCGGGTGACTCGTCGGGCCGGACCGGTTCGAAGGCGATGTGTGTCTCACAGACACGGCACCACTCGGCGTCGGCCGGGTTCACGGTCCCGCAGACCGGACAATCCTTCACGTTCACGGTGCGACGACCTCCATCCCGACCTCCACGTGGACGGGGCAGGCCGCCGCGACGAGATCCTCGAGCGCCGGAACCGACACGTCGGCGGCATCGTCCACCTCGACCCGCACGGACACCGCCGGGGGCCAGCTCCCGGGTAGGTCGCCGCCGGGCTCCGCTCCGGCGCTGACCCCACCGGTGTCGCGGACCGAGACCTCTACCGGACCCGGCACCACAGCGGTGACCAGCCGCCGCAGCCCCTCGACCGTGCCGCGTCGGGCCGCGTGCTCCGCCGCCTCCGCGACCAGGCGTCTCGACGCCGTGTCCTCGACATCGTCGGGGTGGGGTGCTGCGACCCAGCCACCGAGCCACCGGACGAAGTCCGGGGGTGCCAGGGCGGGGTCGACGTACGCATCGAGGCAGTCCAACGCGCTGATCGCCGGTGCGAGCACGACGTCGAGCCCGGCGAGGAACCGGCCGACCAGCTCGTCATCGCCGTAGATCGCCGGGAGGAGCGTGGCCAGCGGTCGGGGGCTGGTGGACCTCGGGTCGGTGCCGCGCACGTCCGTCACCTCCCACCGACGGGTTGGACCGTCACCTGGTGCTCGTAGGAGAGCGGGAGGCCGGTCGGGGGGAGCTCGAGCTCCTCCACGGCGTCGCCGCGCTCGCCCGTGCTCGGATCCACCGGGTAGAGGCGCGCATCCTCCAGGTAGCGGACGTCGGGGACCTGCTGGAGGACACCGTGGAGCTCGCGGACGTGGACCGTCCGACCGACCGGCCAGCCCGCGCCATCGGGGCCGCCCACCAGGGGGCTGAGGTAGCGGTACAGCGCCGCCCGTGCGCCGGCCTCGATCCGGTCGGTCCCGGGAGCGGCGGTGCGCAGGAGGACCGCGACGGTGACGGGCCGGTAGGTGGGCGGCTCCACCCGCACCCTGGTACCCACCGTGCGGCGTGACTCCAGGTCGTCACGGACCCGTTCGAGCACGTCGTCCCGGGGGCGCAGCTCCTCGACGGAGGCCTCCCCGATCGGCTCCTCGACCTCGGGTACCACGAGGATCCGTACCCCTCCGCCCTCGGGCCGGTCCGGGTCCATCTCGAGGCAGACCACGCGGGCGAACTCGGGGGCAGCGCGGCGGACCAGGTGCTCGTGGTCCTCGGCGGTGACCGCACGCTGACGGGTGCGCAGGGACGTGGGCGCCCGCGACCTGACCTCATCGATGGACTCCCCATCCACGCCGCCGGTCGCCGGCCGCGGGTTGTCGACAGCGGTCACGTAGGGGATCGACCGCTTGAGCACGCGGAGGGCGCCGGCCCCGACGTTCCCCCGCCGTCCGCCTCCGACCGCGTAGCGCGGCACGCGCAGGTCGGCTCCCTTCGGTGGTACGGCACCGTGCTGACGCAGGGAGCCGTCGGGGTCACGCACGGCCGGACCGAAGACGATCTCGCCGGTGGCCGCATCGAGCGTGAAGTGGCGATCGTCGGGACCGCTCCCGACGAAGTCGTCGACCCGCTCCCAGGTCCGGTCCCCGTCCTCCCCACCGACCTCGACGACCGGGGGTTCCACGTCCGTCAGCACCGGACTGCGCCGCAGCGCGAAGCGCTGCCCGGGGACCCCCTCGGACACTCCGAGGTGCTCCCCGTCGACGGTCTCGGCGTGGGTCGCGGGCGCGTTGCCGCCGACCGTCGCGGCGGTGAGGCCGTCGATCCGGGGGGAGGCGCTGTACCCGTGCTGGTCGGGTCGCGTCTCGACCACACGTGCCCGGATCCACCCGGCCGGCCGGCGTGCGATCGCCGAGGTGGTGTGATCGGGGGGGACGTGGATGACCACGTCCCCGGTGCGGTTGAGCCCCCCGGTCCCGTCACGGTGGAGCTCGCAGGGCTGCCAGCCGTCGTCGGTCCACGCCTCCCACGCGAGGGGGGGGTCGTCGGGATCCACACCGACCCCCTCGGTCTCGCAGTCGAAGCGCAGCAGAACCGCGCACCGGGGCGTGGCAGCGGACAGACCGATGAGGAGGGCGTCGCCCGGGGTGGGTGGCTCCGAGAAGGCCGCGAACCCCTCGCCGAGCTCGAACCGGTCGGTGTGGAGGCTGGGCGTGGCCTCGGCCGGTGCGGTACCGACGGCGGTCAGCTCGCAAGGTGGGATCTCGAGCCGCACGTCTGTGCGGAAGACGACGGGATCGTCGTCGCCCGTCCGGGGGGTGGCGACCCGGGTCGCCTCGGGGACGGTCACCGCCTCGTCCTGCGGCGCCGAGAGCCAGAAGTTCACCGATGTGCGGGCCGCGGTCGGCGGGTACGGCCGGATGCCCACGAGATCGAGGAACTTCACGTAGAGGCGGTCTGGAACGCGGTTCAGGCGGTACAGGAGCTGGTCGACCATGAAGGCGAACGTCTCGATGAGCGTGACACCGGGGTCCGAGACGTTGTGGTCGGTCCACTCCGGGCAGCGCCGCTGGACGAGCCGCTTGGCGTCGTCCACGAGCTCCTGGAAGCGCCGGTCGTCGAGGTCGGGGGCGGGCAGGCTCATGGGGGCCTTCACTCCTCCTCGGGGATCGTGTAGAAGGGGAACACGAGGTTCCGGGGGTCGTTGGTCCCCCGGATCGTGTAGACGATGTCGATCAGGAGCCGGTCAGGCCGCTGCTCGTCGACGGTCACATCCACCGCGGAGACCTCGATCCGTGGCTCCCAGCGGCGCAGTGCCCGGCGCACCTCCGACGCGATGCGCCCGGCGGTGGTCGCGTCGGCTGGCGAGAACACGTGGTCGCGGATGGCGCACCCGAACTCCGGGCGCATCGGCCGCTCACCGGGCTGTGTGCCCAGGATCAGCCGGATCGCCTCCGCGATCTCCCGGTCCTGGGACACGAGCGCGATCCCGCCCGCGGGGGTCGTGCGGGCCGGGAACGCCCAGCCCGCTCCGACGAACGCTCCGCTCACGGCTCCCTCCTCACCTCAGCCACCGATCTGGACGTCGGCGGCGGACGCCATCAGCTGTCCGGGCACGCCGAAGCACATCGTCGTCTGGGACCCCGCGTGGGCCGCCGGCGTGCCCTCCAAGTGGACGGTCGCCGACCCCGTGACCACCCGGCCCTGCTGGGCGGCCGGTACCGCGTGGGGGTCGGAGGCGTGCAGTCCGGTGTGTGGGGGCTGGTTCAGGCCGGTGGCGCCCTGGACGAGCGCGGGGGTACCCGCGATCAGGACCGAGGACACCGACCCCTGGGTGACCGGCGCCGAGAACGGCATCGGGGGACCGGCGGTCGGGTTGCCAGCCGGGCTGGGCACCTGGTGGCTGGCGCAGGTCCCGACGATGCGGTCCCCCGCCACGGCGGCCGGCTGTCCCACGTCATCCCTCCTCAGTTCAGCTTGATGAGGCTGCCGTTGAGTTCGACGACGCCGCTGCTGTCGATCTTGACGCCGGCCTGCCCCGACAGCTCGAGCTGCCCGCCGGCGGTGACGGTCAGGTCGCCGCCGGACGACACCTCGGCCTCACCCTGGGCGACCACGGTGACGTCCTGCTGTGCCTCGATGACGAGCTGACCGCCGGTGGCGATGCGCACGACGTCGTCGGCCTGGTCGAGTTCGATCTGATGCCCGCCGTCACCCGTACGCAGGGCGACCCCCTCCTCGCCCCGCTGGTCGACGAACAGCAGGCTGTGGCCGCGGCGCGTCCGCCAGAAGCGCAGGTTCACGTCACCGGACTGCTGGTCAACGGGGTCCGCCCCCGCCGGGAACGGGAGGTCCCGGCCGTTGTACAGCCCCCCGACCACGTAGGGACGACGCACGTCCCCCTGCTCGAACGCGACGAGCACCTCGTCGCCGACCTCGGGACCGGACATCACTCCGCGCTGGTCCCCCGCCTCAGGGTGCGCGACCCGCGCCCAGTCTGTCACGTAGTCGTCGGACAGCCACGGGAGCTGGAGCCGCACCCGACCACGCGCCTCGGGATCACGGATGTCGGTGACGACCCCGACGGCGACGCCGATCTGCCGGTCCCGACCGCGGTCGGCACCCGACATCAGACCGAGTAGCGTCCGCTCCTGGCGGCCGGACACGCTGAAGCCCGTCGTGTAGCGCCCGTCGGCGTCGAGCACGTGGCGGGCGGAGGTGACGACGTACCGGCCGTCGAAGGGCTCACCGACCATCCCGAGGCTGATGGCGGTGCCGGCACGGATGGCGGGGTCGCCCGTCGCGACGCCGTCGCACTCGGCGAACGCCGAGCTCAGGTGCTCCGCGAGCGCCTCCGCAGCGGCATCGACCTCCTGCTGACTGCGGTACGGGACGTCGCCGCTGACGTACCGCCCACCGCCGAAGCGGTCGGCCAGTTCGCCCGGATCGACGGGTAGCGAGACGCTGTTGGTCGCCGCCGGGGAGGTGCCCACCAGCGTCCGCTTCTGCTGGACGTCCCAGCCGCGCACCTCCACCTCGCTGACCTGCTGGGCGGAGGTGACGGTGGTCCGGAACCGCACGAGGTTGCTCCCCAGGGAGAGCTGCAACGGCTCGCCCGCCTCCAGATCACCCGGGCTGGGACCGTCCGCGGAGTCGGTGGGAGCACGGAACTCCAGCGTGCCTTCACGGACCGCGACCTCGTAGCCGATCTCGGCGGCGAGGCGTCGCAGCAAGCGCCAGTCGGTGATGTTGAGCTGGGAGACGTAGGGCTCCGGTGGCGGGGCGGGGTCGATCGTGCCGACCTCCAGGTCGGCCTCGGCCGCGATCTGGCGCACGATGTCCTCGTGGGAGGCGTCCTCGAACGTGCGCGTGCGTCGGCCACGGTGGAGCCGGTGGGAGTGGTCGTAACCGCGCACGGCGGTGCTGGTGCCGGTGCCGTCGTAGGCGGCCTCCACCGCGGTGACCTCGCCGGTCAGCAACGCTTCGGGACCGTCCGTGGCGTCGGAGACCGCGGCGATCCGCACCTCGGCGCCGATCGTGAGCCCAGCCTCGGCGAGCACTGTCCGTTCCGGGTCGCGGAACACGAGCTCGAAGCGGTCCGGTTGGTGGATGCTGTCGTCCACCACCGCGGCGATCAGCAGGCGCTGAGCCACCGGGCCGAGGGCGTTGCCGTCGACCTCGACCTCGAACGTCGCGGTGTGCTGCGGGCGGGTCATCGCGGCTCCCCCGCGTCCCACGCCGCGACCTCCGTCGACGGTGGGAGCAGCAGCTGGGTGCCGGCCCGCACCCGCATGGGATCGTCGATGTCGTTGACCGTCGCCAGACCCCTCCACAGCGACGGGTCGCGGTACGCGCGGTACGCCACGTCCGCCAGCGTCTCGCCGGCCACGACGGTGTGGACGCGACGCGCGGCCTCCCCACCCGAGGTCGGGTTCTGCCGGGGCGTCGGCGACGGGACCTCCTCGAGGGTCAGCTGGCAGACCGCCCGCGTGGGGGTCCCGTCCGGTCGGAACAGCGTGAACCGGGCGTTGACCGACCGCACGTACGCGGTGAAGGAGGTGGTCGAACCCCAGCCGAAGATCACGAACGGCGGTGAGGGCTTCCCCTCCTCACGGGATCTCTCGGTGGGCTGCGTGCAGGAGACGAGCAGCTCCACGTCGTCGGCGACGTCCTGCTCGGGCGAGTCGGTGGCGTCGAGGAACACCTCCAGGGACAGCGTCCGCGGATCCGAGCCGGCGAACTCCGGGACGGACGCCGACTCGGCACCTCGCTGGCTGCTGCGCCGCCACTGAGCGGAGGTCGCCACCGTGTACTCGGAGGGGTTGAAGGTGAAGGTGAGCTCGCCGAGCTCCCCACCCCCTCCGCCACCCGAGCCGTCCTCGGATCCGGGTGGGAACGGCTCCATGATGGAGAGGTACGCCTTCTCCAGTGCCCGGGTGGATGCCGTGCCTGCCATCGTCTCCTCCTAGGCTCCGTCGTCCAGGAAGCCGTGGTGGGCGAGCTCCAGGGTCTCCACGGCGACGTTGGTCGAGTCGACCGACAGCGAGGGCGCGGACCACTGCACGGGTACGACCCCGTCCAGGCTCCAGCTCGCCACGGTCGTGCCCTCGACCGTCATGGCGGTGATCTCAGCCGTCGTGCGGCGCACCCCGTCGACCTGGGAGGCCAGCCAGCGGTTCACCTTCGGGGTGTCGGCGTTGACGGGTCGTCGCAGCGTGACGTTCGAGTAGCTGACCCGCCCGGGCAGCTGATGGACGAAGCCGTTCAGCCCCCCCTCTGGGCGCTCGGTCACCTCGAAGCGGAGGGAGAGCCCCTCACATGCGGTGAACACCCCGAGGTCCACGTCGTCGACGGTGACGCCGAAGCACACCGCCACCGCGGGGTCACCGGTCCGATCGGCCATGACGGATCCTCGGTTCAGTAGGGGAGATCGGACAGCCGACCGGCGCGCTCCCGTTCCTGGCGCAGGTCTGCCGTGAGCCGGGTGCGCAGGCGTCCGTAGAGGTCGCGCGCCAGTCGGTCGAGGTCAGCGTCCCGGGTGTCGCCCACGGCGTCGCTCTCAGCGGATCGGACCGCCGAGTCGGTAGCGCGACCATCCGGTGTGGCCCGACCCCCGTGCGACCCGATGTCGAGGTCACGGAGGGCGTCGTCCGCGTCGGACTGCTCCGTGGCATCTCGGAGTACGGGCACACCCGCCTCCGGCGGGGACCCCGACCTCACCGGCGGCGGTGGCGGCGGGAGCGGACCAGGGCGGTCGACGCGGCCCTCGCCCGCCCCTGGGGTGACGGTCCACACGGGGGGCGGTTCGGGATGGGGCCGACGGTCGACGGCGCTCCCTCCGGTCGCCGCGGTGCGGGCACGGATCGCGACGGCGCTGCTGCCACCGCCGTCGGGATCGTCCCCCAGAAGGTCGCCCGCCGGCGCGCGTATCCCACCGGCTGAGGATCTCGCGGGGACGGGTTCCGCGGATCCGGTCGGGATCGCGGAGGACGGCTCTCGGGTCCCCTCGTTGGTGGGAGCCACGGTGAGCACTGACAGCTCCTCGGACACTCCGGAGCGCTCCAGGGGACGACGGGCCAGGACCGGGACCCCGATCTCCTCCGGCGGTGCGCCCGCCGCCCGGGACGCACCGGTGGGGTGCACCGTCGTGGCGTGCGCGGTACCCGCGCCGGGAGGCGGGTCGTCCCTCGCTCCGCCCGACCGGGGATCACCAGACTCCGTCCCGCGCCCCGGGCCGTGGCCGCGGTCCGTCGTGGACGGGGAGGGTCCGCCGGCCGCCGGAGCCCGGCTGGTGGAGCCATCCGCCGCCGTGGTGGTCAGTGGCGGCCCGATCCCGAGCGGGCCCCGACGCCGGCCCAGGGTGGTCACGTCGCGACCAGCCGACGATCCGCGCTCCGGCTGCCGCCCAGCGAGTGGCGCTTCCCCGGGTCGGGGCGCCGAACGCCCCGGATCCGGGGTGTGCCCGTGGGGCGGATGGCTGAGCACCGGCCGACCGGCCGCCGGGGAGGGAGGACGAGGCGGTGTGGTCACCGGCACGGGACGCGGCACCGCTGGTGGTTCGAACGTGCTCCGCGTGACCGGGGCGGTGGGCGAGTTGGAGGGTCGTGCGGCCGGGACGGCCCGCGGGTCGGGCGTCGCCACCCGCGGCGGCTCCGGCCACCGGCGCGTGGTCGTCACGTCGCTAGTCGCGGGATCGGCCGCGTCGGCGCGGGGGGAAACCGCGCGGTGCCCGGGTTGAGCCACGGTGGTCACGAGACCCCTCACGACTCCGGCAGGGCCGTCCGGAGCGACGGTGTGGGCCGGCGCGGTGACGAGCCGCGTGACCCGACGTGTCACGAGCTCGGCCTCGAAGCGTGTGGGCGCGATCGTCGGCCGCGGGGACCCCAGGACGGGTGACAGATCGGCCGTCGCCAGCGCCGCTCCCGGGGCCGGTCGGGGCGGCACCGGCGACGTCTCGTCCCCGGAGCGGGACCGCCGGGTGAACGGCCACATGCTCATCGGGCTCCCGCGGCGGCGGCGAGCCGCTCGGCCTCGCGGAGGAAGCGCCGCCGGACACCGTGCTCGAGATCCAGCAGATCATCGAGGGGCCAGCCGAAGAGATGCGCCAGGGCAGCGATCTCCTCGTACAGGCGCTCGGTGCCGGCGGTCATGCTCCCCCCGGGGCATCACCGGCCACGTCGACCGTGAACTCGTGCTCGCAGGACGGACAGGTGACGGCAGCGTGCGTGTGTCCCTCCTGGTTCACCCGCCGGTAGAGGTCCTGGAGGAAGGCGACGTCGGAGGCGAACATCGTCTCGATGAGTCCGGGGTGCACGTCGGTGATGGTGCCGAGCCGGGTGACCACCCGCCCGAGCAGGACGAGCGTGAGGTACGCGGGGTTCTCGCGCACACGGTCGTCGTGGTTCGGCACGAGTTCGTCACGGGCCGTGGCCAGCCGCATCGTGCCGTGACGGTGCACGGTCCCGGCGTCGTCCACGTAGCCACGCGGGAGCACGAACTCGAACTCGGTCTGCAGGCTCTCCCCACCGGTGTCCCCGCCGGACCCGGCCTCGTCGACGGCTTCGGCGGTAGCGGCTCCGAACATGCGCCGCATCACTCGACCTCGATGGACTCGAAGGTCAGCGTCAACTTCTCGGTGAGGACGCTCGTGTCCCCGGCCTTCAGCGTCCCGACCTCGAGGCTCTTCGGCCACGCGTTCTCGAGTTTGTAGCGCTTGATCGGGTTGCCCTCGAAGTCGTAGACGATGACCGCTCCCCCACGCCGCGCGTCGTTCATCTTCCCGAACTGCGAGCTGCGGACCCAGCGTTCGAAGCTGTTGTCCTCGGTCAGGCCCCGCGTCAGGGTGATCTCCCCGGCCTTCTGACGGCCGGGCAGCTTCTTCTGGATGAACTTGCCGTCATCGGTGTTCTGCTTCAGCTCGATGACGTCCTGCTCCATCTTCAGGCCGCTCACCTCCTGGATCTGCTTGATCACCACCCCGTCGAACTCCAGTCCGAAGGAGTGCCCGGCGCTCGTGTCCATGTCCGGTAGTGGCACGGTGTCTCCTCTCTCGGAAGGTCTTCACGCTCGGTCGGCGGCTCACTCCTCGATGGCTCCGCCGCCAGAGAACTGCGACAGGCGGAAGACGACGAACTCGGCCGGCTTGACCGGAGCGACCCCGATCTCACAGACGACGATCCCGGCGTCCACCTGGTCGGGGGGGTTGGTCTCCTCGTCGCACTTGACGTAGAAGGCCTCGTCCGGGGTGAGCCCGAAGAGGGCGCCCTTGCGCCACTCGGTGGTGAGGAAGGCCGAGACGGTCCGGCGGATCTTCGCCCACAGCGCGTGATCGTTCGGCTCGAACACCGTCCACTGCGTCCCGTTGAGGATGGACTCCTCGAGGTAGTTGAAGAGCCGGCGGACGTTCAGGTACCGCCAGGCCGGATCGCTGGACAGCGTCCGCGCGCCCCACACGCGGATGCCGCGACCCGGGAACGCCCGGATGCAGTTGATCCCCTCGGGGTTCAGCAGGTCGTGCTCGTCACGGGTGATGCGCGCCTCCAGGTCGATGGCGCCGCGCACCACCTCGTTGGCGGGCGCCTTGTGGACCCCCCGTTCGACGTCGGTGCGGGCGTAGATCCCGGCGACGTGCCCGCTCGGGGGCAGGGGCATCCGCTCACCCGCCGCCGGGTCCATGATCTCCACCCAGGGCCAGTACAGGGCCGCGTAGTCCGAGTCGTAGCCGACCTTGTCGACCCGCCACTCGCGGATCTGCTGGGCGTCGAGCCCCGGCGGTGGGTCGAGGATGGCGAGGCGATCACCGAGGTTCTCGCAGTGCGCGATCATGGCCTGCTGGACGGCCTGGACCGCGTCGAGATCGATGCTGCCCTGCCGGTAGGCGGCCATGAGGTCCGGGCACGCGACCATGGTGATCTCCTCCACGGCACTGATGCCTCCCAGGCCCGTGCGGTCCGCGACGTCGCCGACGTAGTCCTCGGGATCGATCTCGCCGGTGTCGGGTCGTCCGCCCCCGCGCAGCTCGACGCTCCCGGAGCTCGGCAGATCCACCCCACGTCCGGTGGGCGAGGCGAGCCGGATCAGCTGCGACTCACGGTTGATGACGGCAGCGGCGTTGCGGCCGCCGCGCCCCACGGTGAGATCGGTGAACTCCTCAACGGTCTCGCCGGCGCGCTTGATCTTCAGATCGAACGTGTCCTCGTCCTCGTCGTCGTCATCGCTCCCGGAGGTCGTGACCTCAACGGTGATCTCGTTGCCCGGCTCCCCCGGCTCCAACGCGTTGACCTGGTACGTGCCCACGGAGGCGTCCTGCGGCCGTGGGAGCTCACCGGTCGCCTTCGTCGAGGGACCGGCGTCCGCACCGACCCGGACCACGTAGCAGACCCCGCCCCCGTTCATGAAGTACCCGTACACGGCGTGGGCGAGGTAGGAACCGTCCACGAACTCACCGAACGTGTCGGTGAACTGCCCCCAGTTCGCGATCAGCGTCGGTTCGTTGACCGGGCCCCGCTCGGCGGCTCCGACGAACGCGGCGACGGCCGTCCCCACCCCCTCGATCGGTCGGGCCCCGGAGGGCACCTCCTCGACGTACACACCGGGCGACTGGTAGGTGGCCATCGCGCGGACCTCCTCGCGTAGCAGGGCTCCCTGCGAGGGTCGCGACGCGAGCAAGGCGTGGCGAGGGACACGGGTGCGGGCGAGCGGGCACACGTCAGTTCCCGTTGGGGCACGCCGCGGGGACCTTCCCGCGACCGGGCTACCGTCCCGCCCCGGCGAGGGACCCCGTCACGGGCCCGTTCTGGTCGAACACGAAACAGACGACGTCCCGATCGCCGTCCGCCCAGGACTCCACCGTCGGGTGCAGGAACCGGAAGTCGAGGACGGACGACTCGTAGGCCAGCCCCACGAACCGGTCGAACTCCTCCCGGCAGGCGTCCACGGCGCGATCGATGACCGCATCATCACCCGGGTACGTGTCCGCCGCAGCCCCGAGCGGCGCGACCGCGTAGACCTCGTGGTCGTGCTCGTCCTCGCACGGCACGACCTCGATCGTGGCGACGACACCACGCCCAGGCTCGTCGAAGCAGTCGCCTTCCGCCAACTCGAAGACGTCGACCAGCTCCGACCGCACGCTCGCGTCAGCCCCGTCGCCGGTCATCTCCGTGAGGATCCCCGCGACGACGACGACGCCGATGAGGCCGAACAGGCCGGCGGTGACCCACGGTCCGGGTCGCCCCGTCAGCCTCGCACCCGGATCCATCGGCCCCGGGAGCGGTGCCCTCCCGGACCTCGGCCCCGGATGGGGTGCGCCGAGCCGGCGCAGGCGTCTACGCATCCGCAGGTTGCGCACGATCGCCCAGATGTTCGGCAGGAACGAGTTCAGGCTCCACCAGCCCGCGACGAGCGTCCGGTTCATCAGCTCACGGAAGGTGGCGATCCCGCAGTCGCGGCAGAGCGTGATCTCGATGTCCTCCCGTCGCCGCACGATCGCGATCCCCGCGTAGCGGGTGAGGTGCACATCCGTGGCCGGCGATGATCCACACACCGCGCAGGAGGCGAGACGGGTGGGGCCCGTCCCGGGATCAGGCTGCTGCGGGTGATCTCCGACCGGGCCCGGGGGGCGTCCGTCGTCAGGTCGAGACCCGTCCGCGGGCGCTTCGTGCCCCCGGTCGGCGAGCGACGCGTCGTACACACGCCGCTGCTCGGGATCGGTGAGGATCCTCCTCGCCTCCTCCAGCTCCTCGAGCGCAGCTTCCGCGTCGGCCCGGGCCTCGGGGTCCGCAGCCCGGCGTCGCTGTGCCCGGAGGATCGTCGCCAGTGCGACGTGGGCCTCGTGGACCTCCCGGGCCGATGCGACCGGAGTCACGCCGAGGAGGTCGTAGTGAGTTCGCACCAGCTCTCCTGTCCGCGATCCGGGCGGGGAGCCGCCGTGAACCCTCCCCTCCGTCCGTAGAGGAAGCGTCGGGAGCCACGAACCCCGGGGCGACCACGCTGGTGCGAGCGTCCGGGCAGAAGCGGGGAGCCTTTCGGGTACCAGCCGGGGGCAGGAGCCGCCGTCGCCCTGGCGCGTCGGCGACCCTCCACGTGCCGCTGCGGCGACGGTACGAGCCGGGCTCTCTCCCGTCGGGGCGGTCGCCCGAGCGACGCAGCCGATGTGGACTCACTACCGTCCCTGATCGCTCGCGATCCCGGACTGCGATGTGATGACGCGACCACGAGGACATCGGGGCTGTCCCCACGACCGGCCAACGAGACCCCGGTCGGGTCGATCGGGCCACCCGCACGGTCCGTCGACGACCGTCCACCCGTGAGCCGCCGAGACGACCGCTCGCCGGACGATGACCCGGCGGGAACGGTCGGAGCCACCGGGACGGCGGGGGATCCCCCGGTCCCATCGGCCCGTCGCCGTGTCATCGGGACGGCGCC